>CBFGWJ010000118.1:0-6417 GCA_965652335.1 uncultured Gammaproteobacteria bacterium
AACAAGCTTCGAATTACCATTCGCCTCGATGGTGACATCATCGCGCACTTCAAACGCATGGTGGCCAGTTCCGGCGGTGGCAACTACCAGTCATTGATCAACCAGGCCTTGCGCGAATACATTGAAGCGGATGCAAAGCCATTGGAAGAGCGGCTGCGGAAGGTAATCAGCGAGGAATTGCGACAAGTGTCGGAAGCCCGTTGAGTGAAATACCCATTCTGGGTATGGATGTACCTAAATTGGGTATGCGTGTAACTTCAATATTCCTGGCACAGACATTCGAACCTGAGCATGCGCACCACCGGCAAGATCACTCACTGGAACGCAGATAAGGGCTATGGCTTCATCACACCGAACTCGGGTGCCAAACAAGTGTTCGTCCACATCCGGGCATTTGGCGGCCGCGTGGATCAGCCGGCGATTGGCCAGTTGGTGACGTTTGAGCTGGGCAAGGACAACCAAAGCAGGCCTTGCGCGGAACGGGTGACCCTGGCGGGGGATAAAAGCCCAGGCCGAATCAAACGCAACGACAAAGCCTTTTACATCGGGGCGGCGCTTGTTTTCCTGCTGATGCTGGGTGCGGTTTCATGGGGTGGTTTGCTTCCCATGCCGGTTTGGCTGCTGTACCTGGCCGCCAGCGGGCTCACCTTCCTGGTTTACTGGATGGACAAGGCCGCAGCGCAAAGCGACCGATCCCGCACGCCTGAAAACACGCTGCATTTACTGGCACTGCTGGGTGGCTGGCCGGGTGCGATGATTGCCCAGCAGGTGTTACGGCACAAATCCAGCAAGCGGGAGTTCCGCGTTGTTTTCTGGATGACTGTCGTTGTCAATTGCGTCGCCCTTGGCTGGTTGTTCACAGAGTCCGGGCGGGAGTTGCTTCAAGCTATCTTGGCGTGAGGGAGCGCCAGCTGTTGACGTTCCCGAGGGAGCGTCCTTATATAAAATGCCCGAGGCGCAGTGGATTCAAGCAGGTAGCGCCTGGCATCGGTAGCCAACAAACCGACATTCACCGGCGAGCAAGCAAAAGGCTTTGATAACGGTTATCCGTAACGCCGATTTCTTACATCTTTCATATCAAGACTGCCAACGACCCGGAGCTCGAAAGCGAGCAAGCTGTCGGCAGGCCCCTGCATTGCTGCTGCATATCGGTCGGGTCTGGGTGCCAGAGAGATCCATCAATGGGCAAAACACGGTTTAACGCGTTACGTTAAACGTGATACATTATTGGGGGCAACGTGATCAGAAGTTTTGCAGATAAGGCAACAGCGCAGCTCTTTAATGGTACTTGCCCTCGCCAGTGGCAGTCTGTGCGAAAGTCGGCTGAAAGAAAGCTGGTCATGCTGGACGCGGCAACTTCGCTGGAGTTTCTGCGCGCGCCTCCTGGCAACAGGTTGGAAGCGTTGAAAGGCGACAGGAAAGGACAACACAGTATCCGTATTAACGATCAATGGCGTGTGTGCTTTACCTGGAAGGACGGTGACGTCTTTGATGTGTCCATCGTTGACTACCACTGAAAAGCGGAAAGCTGGGAAATTTAAAGATGCCAAAGAACAGAATGCGCCCCATACATCCAGGTGAAATTCTTCGCGAAGAGTTTCTGCGGCCGCTCGGGCTGACACCCAATGCACTGGCAATTGCACTACGGGTGCCGGCACCGCGCATCAATGACGTCGTCCTGGAACGTCGCGCCATTACGCCCAATACAGCGTTGCGACTGGCACGCTACTTTGGCGGGGATGCTCAAAGCTGGATGAACCTGCAGGTAGCTTATGACCTGAAACAGGCCGAACTTGCGGAAGGCAAGCAGATTCGTGCGGAAGTGACTCCCAGGGCGGCGTGATCCTGGTCTCAGGCGGGAGTTGAGAGCAACGCCTTTATGTCATGATTGCTTGAGGGGCATGCGTTCCAGCCTGTCTCAGGCTTTGACGTTATTCAACCACAACATCAGCGTCATCGAATGGTGCGGCGACTGCTGGAAACCATAGTGTAAGTAAAACTGCCTGGCGCGCTCATTCAGGGCATGGACCAGCAGTGCGCGCACACCGGCATGACTCGCAACCACCACGGCCCGCTTGACGGCATCCTGCAGCAATGCTGCCCCGAGCTGGATGCCCTGCGCCCTCTGGTCAACCGCGAGCCGCGCCAGCACCATCACCGGAACGGGATCCGGCATATTGCGTCGCACCCTGCTGGTCGCGGCCTGGTGTGAAACCGCGCCGGCGGCCATGGCGTAGTAGCCAAAAACCCTGCCGGCTGCATCGGTGACGACAAAGGAGCGACTAGCAACACTCAGTTGGTTGAACAGCGCCCGTCGTTTGAGCCAATCATCGAGGCTGGCTTCCCCGCAGGAGAATTCATCCAGCAAATGGGCAGCAGCGAGCGGTTGCGGTGCGCTCAGTATCAAGTTTATTCAGCGCCCGTGTCCCAGGGCGCTTTCACGGCCATGAGTCGCTCAAGCCCGGGGTTGGGGCCTGGAGGCGCATCCAGCATGGCGGTGAACTGCTTGAACTGGTCGGCTTCCAGGCTGAAAAACACCTGGTCCAGCAACACCGCCCGGGCACGTTCGCAAGCGGCTTCGAGCATGAAGTCTGAACGGTTCTTGCCCAGCAGGCGGGCGGCCTGGTCGATCAGGTCGCGCTGTTCAGGAAGGGCCCGAAGGTTGATGGCGGCGTCTCGCATGATTTTGCCCTTTTGCATATACATCAGATACACAAATCCTGCGCCGGTGTGTAGCGGTTGTCAACACAAAGCCGATGGGCCATGGCTTCAATTCTGACCTTCTGGTCGAAGCCACGTCAGAGCAAAAGTGCCATGGAATTGTAGGATTTCAACGTTACGGGGGGTTGTATTGAGTCGTGCGTTGGTTATGACTTGACCTTGTGCATGGACTTTCCCGCGGAAACGTCCATATGTTCAATCGGCCAATCAGTGGTCCATTACCCTGGTCCCATAACCGCCCTGGTTAGGTCAAATCCACCATAAAGCGCTACACTACTTCAAGCACATCAAGGGGTGTATATGTCGGGTGAACTGCTTTTCCTGCTGGTAATCCTGCTGGCCGTTGCCATCGGGTTCATGGTCGTGCAACAGCGGAAAAAGCAACGCGGCATCACACGCAAGGACTGGAATCGTTTTTACCTGGATCCCGAACTCGAGGCGGCCCTGGCCGAGGACCGGGCGCAACGCCAGGCGTCCGGCGATGCGGCCAGCCTGACCACGGAAGAGGAAAGCCGGCTGGAGCTGGAGCGGCTGCAGAAACTCATCACCGACCGCAAGAAAATTGCCTGGGAAACGGACATCTCCTACCACGTGTGGAACCTGTACCGAACCCACTTCCGCGCCATGGGCCCCCACATCATCAATCCGCTGGAACACGATGGTAAGTGGTGGGAGCTGAAGCTGCTGAAGAACAGCAAGCTCAACGATGTGAAGAATTTCGAATTCGAGCTGAGCGGTGTTCGCTACCGCTTCGAGGATGATGAAGAAAGGCAGAGCATCTCCAACAACATCAAGCTGTTCAACCTGTGCCTGTACGACGAGGCGGGCCATTGCCTGATCGATGTGCCGATGAAACTGCGGGTGGATGAGTTCGGCAAGAGTTACTCGATTTCGTCGGATTCGCCCAAGGCTTTCATCCTCGGCCCCTGGATCAAGGATTTCATCAACGTGTCGCTGAAACACCAGAACATCCGCAACCAGGAAATCCGCGCGCAGAAGCACCAGGAGCGCTTGCGCGAAATCGAGGAACTGAAAGACAAATTCGGTATTGCGGACTGAATCTGGTTTCTCACCACGCCACCGGTCGCACCTTGATGGCTTTCTCCCGCAGCAGCACCTGTGCAAGATCGTAGTTGGATTGCAACTTCAGCCAGCCTTCCGCAGTACCCCAGCCCATTTTCTCAAAACGAACAGCCATTTCTGCAGATATGCCGGCTTTCTCGTTGACCAGGTTATTCAACGCCTGGCGGCTTACACCCAATGCCTTGGCACCCGCTGTTACAGAAAGACCCAACGGTTCCAGGCACGTCATTCGAATATGCTTGCCGGGGTGTGGAGGATTTTTCATGCGCATGGTAGTTGCCGCTGGAGATTCCGGACACAAAAAAGCGATTCAGGCCCCGATGCCGGAAACTAACGATCATGAAGAGTGTAGGGGTGACAAGTATCGCTTGTCAATGTGTGCTTGATGACTGATTGCATAATGGCAGTCATTCTGACCATTTCGTGCCAAAGCTGGCAGGGAAAAACTCCTCGCCAACTGTAGGATTCTTGAGCTTTTTCAAGTTCGGCGTTCTAATGTGGGCATGACCCACTGGCCCCCAATACCCGGTCTGATTCTGCTGCTACTCGTCTGGCTGTGCATTGCAACTGCGCAGGCGGGCGACTTTGACGCTTCCAAACTGCAGGGCCTTGGGGATACGCGTTACCAGCAGTTCAATTCGGAAAATTTAGGTCATCCCCTGCACCTCTACGTGCGGGTGCCGGAATCCGCCAAAGGGAATCCGCAACGCCGCTACCCGACGGTGTACCTGCTGGATGGCGGCATCACCTACCCGCTGCTCTCGGCTTACTACCACTACCTGCAGCTCGGCAAGGAAGTTCCGGAACTGCGTGAAGCGGCCCTGCGCTTCATCGAACACTGGTCCTCGCCGGGGCAGGTCAGGCCTTTTGATCTCACAGTGCACGAACCGGCCGGTGGAACCCACATGTCGAGCGTCACCGACGCATTCCGGCAAGGTTTGTTATGGCTGTTCCCCGCCGACTGAATATCCCAGCGCGCTTGAACCCGGCGCGCCCCAACCCACCGCAGACTCGTGCACAATAGGCGCATGGACAAACGCCTGTTACCGGTTCTGCTGTTCAGCCTCGGGTATGCGGGCTTTGCTTCCTTCTGGGTGGTGAGCCACGGCAACAGCGAGTTCCTGGCCTACATCGGCGTGCTGCTGGTGATCGCAGCGGTGATCTGGTGGGTGCACCGCACCATCAGCATTCCGCTGAGCCTGCTGTGGTTGTTCAGCGCCTGGGGCGCGATGCACCTGGCAGGAGGACTCTGGCCAATTCCGGAAACCTGGCCGCGCGGCGCGGAGTCGCCGGTGCTGTACAACCTCTGGCTTTGGCCGGGCTGGCTGAAATACGACCAGTTCGTGCACGCCTACGGTTTCGGCATCACTACCTGGCTGTGCTGGCTGGGCCTGGTGGCGGGCCTGAAACGCCAGGGCATCAAGGCCCAACCCACCTTCGGCCTGCTGACGCTGGCGGCCATGGCCAGCACCGGCCTGGGGGCGCTGAATGAAATCATTGAGTTCATCGTTACGGTGTTCGTGCCCGAGAACAACGTGGGCGGTTATGTGAACACTGCTTTGGACCTGGTGTTCAACCTCATCGGTGCGGTGATGACGGCGGTGTGGATCCGGTTGGCGTTCAACCGCGCGGGGTAGCCTACTCCAACTGCCTGCCATCCATGGCTTGAAGCCGGCACCGCAGAACGGGACCGTGCTAGAGTAAAAAGCCAAATAAACCACCAGGCCAGTCCTATCGCTCATGCAGGAACCAGCGCGGTAACCCGTCACCGCATCATCTACATGCTCGGCCTGATCGTGGCCGGCGAGGCGGTGTATGCGCTGCCTTTCCACATCACGCGATTCTTCCGGCCCACGGTGCTGGATGTGTTCGGCCTCAGCAACACCGAGCTCGGCGCGGTGCAGGCGGCCTACGGGATCGTGGCCATGCTGGCGTATTTTCCCGGCGGCCCATTGGCCGACCGGTTCTCGGCCCGTTCACTGCTGGTGGCATCGCTGCTCAGCACGGCGGCGGGCGGGCTGTACCTGGCCACGCTGCCGGGCTTTGTGGGCGCCGTGCTGGTATGGGGCTTTTTCGGGCTCACCACCATTTTATTGTTCTGGGCAGCACTGATCCGCGCCACGCGTGAATGGGGCGGCGATCACACCCAGGGCCGCGCGTTTGGGCTGCTGGACAGCGGCCGCGGCGTGTTCTCGGCGGCGCTGGCCTCGCTCTCCGCACTGTTGTTTGGCTTCCTGTTTCCCGATGGCTTCATGGCCGCTGAAATGGCTGACCGCGAATCGGCGCTGCGCATGGTGATCCTGGGTTACTCTGTTGTTACCGCCTTGTCAGCCTGGTTTGTCTGGTATGCCCTTGCCGATACAGGTGACAGCACGGCGCGGCATTTTGAACATTGGGATCCGGACCAGGAGAGCGTGGCAAGCCACGTGTTGCGTGCGCTGCGCCTGCCTGCGGTGTGGTTGATCTCGCTGATCGTGTTTTGCGCCTATGTGGCGTACAAGGGTTTCGACAATTACTCGCTGTACGCGGTTGAAGGCTATGGCCTCAACCAGGTCGAGTCGGCGCAACTGTCGGCGGTCGCGGCCTGGATGCGGCCCATCGGCGCGCTGGGCC
>CBFGWJ010000119.1:0-6415 GCA_965652335.1 uncultured Gammaproteobacteria bacterium
ACGCCCAGCGAGGTGGAACGGGAGATCACGCGGCCGGTTGAGGAAGTCATCGCCACGCTCAGCGGCATCCGGAACCTGGAATCCACGTCCACATCGACCGGCGCCAACTTTGAGGTGCAGTTCGATTGGGGTACCGACGTGGCAGTGAAAGCGGTGGAAGCCCGTGAACGGGTCGAAGCGATACGCGAGCAGTTGCCCGCGGATGTGCGCCGCATCAATGTGTTCAAGTTCAATTTCACCGACCAGCCGGTACTGACACTGCGCATTTCCAGTGAACGGGATTTGTCGGGTTCCTACGACATGCTGATGCGGCGCCTGGTGAAGCCACTGGAGCGAATTCCCGGCGTTGCGCGGGTGGATTTCCAGGGCATTGAACCGCGTGAAGTGCGCATCGACCTGGTGGCTGACCGCGTAATCTCGCACAGCATAGACCTGGCAGACCTGGAGCGGCGGTTGCGGGCGGTCAATTTTTCGGATTCCGCCGGCCTGATCAGGGATTCCGGCATGCGCTACCGGGTCAATCCACGGGCCGAGTTCCAGTCCGTGGAGGAAATCAGCGAACTGGTGATCACCGATGACGGCTTGCGCCTGAAAGACATAGCTGAAGTCAGTTTTGACAACAAGCGGCGTGATTATGCCCGGCACCTGGACCGCAAGTACGCCATCGGCGTGAGCATATTCAAGGAAAACGGTTCCAACCTGGTGGACGTGGGCAACCGTGTACTGGCGGAGGTGAACCGCATCAGCGAAACACCGGAAATGCGTGGCATCAAGCTGTTCTTCCTGGAAAACCTGGCGGAAGGCGTTACCGATTCCCTGAGTGAGTTGCTCAAGGCCGGCTTGCTGGGCGCGGTGTTGTCGTTGGTGGTGCTGTACTTGTTCCTGCGCGATATTCCCACCACGCTGATGGTTTCGCTGTCGATCCCGGTGGCCATCACCATTACGCTGGGCGTGATGTACTTCATGGGCATGACGCTCAACATCCTGTCCATGATGGGCCTGATGCTGGCCATCGGCATGCTGGTGGACAACGCGGTGGTGGTCAGCGAGAGCATCCAGACCGAGCGAGAGAAGCGCCCCGGCCATCGGCGTGAATCCGTTCTCAGGGGCGTTCAGAGCGTGGGCATGGCGGTGGCTGCCGGAACCCTGACCAGCGCAGCCGTGTTCCTGCCCATCATCTTTGGCGAGCAGGACCAGATTTCCATCTTTCTCACACAGGTGGGTGCCGCCATCGTGGTTTCGCTGTGCATTTCACTCGTCATCGCACAAACCATCATTCCACTGGTGTCCTCGCGGCTGCCGGTTTCCAAAAAGCGCCCCAGTCCCGCGATTGAATGGCTGAAGGGCCGTTACGTCCGCTTGCTGTGGTGGACCATGCGGCATCGCAAACTGGCATCGCTGGCAGTGGTGCTGGCGCTGATTTCAGTGGTCATACCGATCAAGGTGGTGGAAACGGACATGTTTCCGGACAACCCCAGCCGAACGCTGATCTTGCGTTATAACCTGGATGGGCAGTATCCATTGGCCAAGGTGAAGGAAGCGGTCGACGCCATCGAGGACTTCCTGTACTCCAACCAGGAAAAGTTTGAGATTCGCGCGGTTTATTCCTATTACGATGAACAGGGCGAGGCCACTTCATCGATCCTGCTGAACGATGACCAGGATGCCGTAAAGTCGGCAGAAGTCATCACCAGGGAGATCCTTGAAGGCCTGCCGAAAATCGCCATCGGCCGCCCCACTTTCGGCTGGGAACGGCAGGGCGGCTCGGAGAAGCTGGGAATCACGCTGACCGGTTCTTCCAGCGAAGTACTGGACAGCCTGGCAGCGGATGCCGAGCGTGTACTGGCGTCCATTCCGGGCCTGATGGGCGTGGTATCCAACACCACGGCCGGAGACCTGGAGTTGCAGGTCAGGGTGGACCGTGAGCGGGCCAATTTGATGGGCTTTTCCAGCCAGGACGTGGCGCGCACGGTTGCCATCGCATTGCGCGGCGTGGACCTGCGTGAGTTCAAAGGTGAAGAAGGCGAAATCCCGGTGCGCCTGCAGTTTCGCGAGGAAGACCGGCATGGGATTGAAGACCTGGCCGATCTGAAAATACGCAACCCTGAGGGTGAGCAGATTCCGCTGCTGTCGCTGGTGGATGTCAGCGAGAACACCGGCCCGACCCGCATCCGGCGAATTGACCGCCAGACCGCGGTGCGGGTTGAAACCCAACTGGACGGCATCACCAGTGAACGGGCCCGCGAGCTGATCGAGAACAAGATGAACCAGCTCAGCCTGCCGCCGGGTTACCAATGGAGTTTCGGCGGTGGCTTTGACGAGGATGAGGAAGCGGTACAGAAGATGTTATTCAACATCATCCTGGCCATTGCCATCATCTACATTGTCCTTGCGGCGCAGTTCGAGTCGCTGATTTATCCGGCCAGCATGATCTGCACCATCCTGTTTTCAGTGGTGGGCGTTTACTGGTTCTTCATGCTCACCGGCACTGCCTTCCAGATCATGAGCATGATCGGCATCCTCATCCTGATCGGGGTGGTGGTCAACAACGGCATTGTGCTGATCGATCATGTGAACCACCTGCGCATCCAGGGCCTGTCGCGGGATGAGGCGCTGGTGGAGGCGGGTAACGACCGCCTGCGGCCCATCCTGATGACAGTGGGTACCACGGTGCTGGGCCTGCTGCCGCTGTGTGTCGGCAATACCCAGATAGGCGGTGGTGGTCCGGCGTACTTCCCCATGGCGCGGGCCATCGTCGGCGGCCTGCTGTTTTCCACCATAGTCAGCCTGGTATTCCTGCCCACCATCTATGTGTGGCTGGATGCCATGCGCAGCTGGCCGGGGCATATCGGGCATTGGCTGGGTATCGGGCGGCGTTACGCTGTCCAGGCCACGCTGTGGCCGGTACGCCGGGTGTTCGGAATAATCAGGCCCGCACAGGAGTCGTCCTGAACGAACTGGCCTTCGGCCGGTTTCCCGCCAGGTAATCCTGTCCCGCCCTGGTCAGGATTTTTTCATGGCAGGACTTCTGTGCGGGTTCCTGATTTTCACCAAAAGTCTCTGAATGATTGATCCATGAATTATCAGAGCACACCCAATAAAAAGTGTCATTTTTCCTGGGCTTCAAAATCCCGTCAATGGAAATCCCGCGAACGCGTTTGCAGGCCGTCCGCCAGCTGGCTGAAATCGTACGCCCGGCTGGCGATCAGGTGGTGCACTTCGCCGTCGGTTTCCATCACGCCATCGATGGCCAGTATGTGTGAGGCCAGGATTTCCGCGCGCTGCTTTTCCCACAGCCGCGGCCAGATCACCACGTTGACACAGCCGGTTTCATCCTCCAGCGTCAGGAACAGCGTACCGCTGGCGGTCATGGGGCGCTGCCGCATGGTCACCAGCCCGCAGGCCCGCGCCCGGCTGCCATGGGGCAGTTGCTGCAATTCGGCCGCTGTTCGTGCCCGCCGCTGGCGTAATACCGGCCGCAGCAGGGCGATGGGATGGCGCCCCAGGCTGAGGCCGGTGCTGGCATAATCGGTGCGGATATCATCGGCTTCACTGGGCGGCCGTATGCTGACCGGAAAAGGGGTCGAAGCCCTTTTTGCATAATCTGCATCGGAGCCGGGGAAGAAATTGGGGTCAGAGTAAAAACTCGTGGATTGTGGTGCTTGCCGGGTGCTTTGGGGTGAGTTTTTACTCTGACCCCGATTTTCCACCGCAGCCACCTCCCAGCGCGCGCGGTGGCGATGCCCGGCCAGGCCACGCAATGCGCCGGATTCCGCCAGCACGGCCAGGTCGTGCCGGTCCAGCGCCGCCCGGCTGGCCAGGTTCTGGATGTTGTGAAAAGCGCACTGCTGGCGCGCGGCCACCAGCCGTTTGGCAGCGGCTTCGCGCATGCCTCTGATCATCCTCAAGCCCAGCCGCAGGGCATCGTTCTCCAGTGAACAATCCCAGTCGCTGTAGCGCACGTCCACCGGCAGCACTTTCACGCCATGGCGCCGCGCATCCTGCACCAGTTGGGCGGGCTGGTAGAAACCCATGGGTTGCGAGTTCAGCAGGGCGCAGGTAAAGGCCGCCGGGTGATGGCACTTCAGCCAGGCCGAGACATACACCAGCAGGGCAAAGCTGGCGGCATGCGATTCGGGAAAACCGTATTCGCCAAAGCCCCGGATCTGCTGGAAGATCTGCTCGGCAAACTCTGCGCTGTAACCCCGCTCCAGCATGCCCTTCACCAGCCGTTGATGCATGTGTTCCAGGCCGCCACGGCGGGCCCAGGCCGCCATGGAGCGGCGCAGCACATCGGCTTCCGAGCCGCTGAACCCGGCGGCCACCATGGCGATCTGCATCACCTGCTCCTGGAAGATGGGCACGCCCAGGGTACGCTGCAGCACCGCCTTGAGAGCCTCGGAAGGATAGTTCACCTGCTCCAGTCCGCGGCGCCGCTGCAGGAAGGGGTGCACCATGTTCCCCTGGATGGGGCCGGGACGCACGATGGCCACCTCGATCACCAGGTCATAAAAACAGGCGGGTTTCAGCCGCGGCAGCATGGCCATCTGGGCGCGTGACTCGATCTGGAATACGCCCACGGTATCGGCCTGCTGGATCATGGCGTAAGTCCGCGGATCCTCGGCGGGGATGTTGGCCAGGCAGGGGTCAGAGTAAAAACTCCTTTCGGACCTGCTCAGGTTTTCAGGTGTAAGGGAGTTTTTACCATGGCCCCAAAGATCCTGGCCCCTGACCAGGTCCAGACAGCGGTGAATGGCCGTCAACATACCCAGCGCCAGGCAATCCACCTTCAGCAGCCCGAGGGTTTCCAGGTCTTCCTTGTCCCACTGGATCACCGTGCGGTCGGGCATGGCGGCGTTTTCCACCGGCACCAACGTAGCCAGCGGCGCCTCCGAGATCACGAAACCACCCACATGTTGCGACAGGTGGCGCGGAAAACCAACGATGGCCTGTACCAGGTAGATCAGGTGCCGCACTTTCAGGTTGTCGGTGCTGAAGCCCTGCTGCGTCACCCGTTCGACAAAGCTTTCCGGCTGCTCCCACCAGGCAGTGTTGCGCGCCAGCAGGTCGGCCTGGCCTGGCGAGAACCCCAATGCCTTGGCCACATCGCGTATGGCGCTGCGCGGCCGGTAGCTGATCACCGTAGCGGCCAGCGCAGCGCGGTCGCGGCCGTATTTGCGGTAGATGTACTGGATCACCTCTTCACGCCGCTCGTGCTCGAAGTCCACATCGATATCGGGTGGCTCATCACGCTCACGCGAAATGAAACGTTCAAACAGCATGTTCATGCGCGCCGGGTCGACTTCGGTGATGCCCAGGCAATAGCAGACCGCGGAATTGGCGGCTGAACCCCGGCCCTGGCAGAGGATGTCCTGGCTTTTGGCAAAACGCACGATGTCGTACACCGTCAGGAAGTAGGGCTCGTAATGCAATTCCGCGATCAGCTCCAGTTCCTTTTCGATTTGCTGGCGCAGGCTGTCGCTGATGCCCTGTGGCCAGCGCTGCCGGATCCCGGCCTCGGTGAGCTGGCGCAGGTGGCTACGGGCATCATGGCCCTTTGGCACCACCTCGCGCGGATAACGGTAATGCAGCTGCTCGAGGCGGAATTCGCAACGCTCGGCGATAGCCAGTGTGGCTGCCAGCAGTTCCGGGGGAAAGTGCCGTGCCAGTTGTGGACGTGAGCGCAGGTGGCGCTCGCCATTGGGTGCGGCCCGGAAACCCAGTTCGGCCACGGTGCAGCCATGGCGGATGGCGGCCAGGGTATCGTGCAGCATGCGCCGTGAGCGGATATGCATTTGCACATCACCGCAAGCCACCTGCGGCAATGTGCTGGTCTGCGCCAGTTGCCGCAGCGCGCCGAGACGCTCGGCATCATCCGCCCCCAGGTTGAGGCTGATGCCCAGCCAGCAGCGTTCGGGAAAAAAACTGCCCAGCCAGTGAGCCGTGAGCAGGTCGTTGGTGGTTGCCGGCAGCCAGATGGCCAGGCAGTGCTCAAGCCCGTGCTCAAAGGCCTTGTCCGGCAGGGCATACTCTCCCTTGGCGGCATTGCGCCGGCCGCGGGTCACCAGGGTGCACAATTGTGAATAGCCTTCGTGGTTCTGTGGCAACAGCACCAGCCGGGAGCCATTTTGCAGGCGGAACAGGCTGCCCGGAATGAGCTTGATGTCCAGCCCGCGTTCGCGGCAGCGGCGCTGTTCTTCCAGCGCCCTGACCACGCCGGCCAGCGAACACTCGTCGGTGATGGCAATCGCCTGGTAACCCAACTCGGCGGCACGGGCAACCAGTTCCTGCGGGTGCGAAGCACCGTTGAGAAAGCTGAAATTGCTGCAGCAGACGAGTTCTGCATATTCGAGGTCTGGAGCACGGGCATGCATGCTGGTTATTTATACAGTATTCAGGAAAAAGTGTCACCCGG
>CBFGWJ010000120.1:0-6408 GCA_965652335.1 uncultured Gammaproteobacteria bacterium
TATGAAACGCTGCAAATGGTCGAGCAAACGCGCGGAGCCATCGAGCACACCGACCAAAAGGTGGAAGAGCTGGTAACCCTGCTGCGCAACCAGGCCGCTGCATCCGGCCTCAACCTCAATATTGAATCCGAAGATACGATTCGCAACGCCATCCAGGCCATCGTTGCCTCCGGCAACGCGCAGAAGCAAATTGCCCTGGAGCGCCTGAACGAAGGCGATGTCGAATCCGCAGCGGAGCTGATGAGCAAGGTAGCCGCCAGCCAGGCCACAGCGGTGACTGAAACCCGTGAGGCAGCAGCGGAAAGCTGGCGTGAAGCTGGCGCGCTCTATTTCAGCCTGGATATCGAACAGGCGATCGTCAGTTACCGGGCAGCCGATGAACTCGATCCGGGCAACCCCGATACGCTTGAAATGCTTGGGCTGTCCCTGACCCGTGCCGGCCGGTTTGATGAGGCGGAAGCCGCCTTGCGGCGCAGCCTGGCGGCGTCCCCGAGCCCTGAAATCCAGACGGCGGCGACCATCGGCCTGGGAAATATCGCCAAGCATCGCGGGGATTACGAAGTGGCTGCAGCGGAATTCACCGCTGCACTCGAGCTGGCGGAACTGCACGGCTTGCGAAAACAGAATATCTTTGCGCTCCAGGCCCTGGCCATCATCCAGCGTGAACAAGGCAAGATGGAGGAATCAGACAGGAAGCTGCAGCAGGCCCTGGCCATGGCTGAAGCCATCAATGATGAATTGCTGACCGCCAGGCTGAAATCGTCCCTGGGGGTGCAGGCGGCTGCCCGCGGCGAATGGGAAACGGCCCGCCAGCTGATCAGCGCAGCGCACCAAATCTACGAGACCCACAATGATCTTGCCGGCCAGAGCAATACCGTGGGCAACCTGGGTGCAATTGCGTTGTCTTTGGGGGAAACGGATCAAGCCGAGATATTGCTGCGCGAATCCGTGGAGATTGGCCGCAGGCTGGGCTGGCAGTCCTCGGTAGCGACTGACCTCACCAACATCGCGTTGATCGCGGCGCAACGGCGGGACTTCGCCACCGCCACCGCCGACCTTGATGCCGCCGAGGCATTGGTGCGTGAGCACGGGCTGGGGGAATTGCAGCCGGTGATTACCTTCAACCGCGGCGAAATGGCCATCCAGCAGGGTGATGAAACTACCGCCTGCAACCACTGGAATACCGCCCTGCCACTCCTGCAAGCCATGAACAGCGTCTACTTGCCGACTGCGGAAGAACGGTTGAAGGAATTCAGTTGCAGCCAGCAGAATCCTGCCCTGGATCCCGCCCCGGACTCCAACGCGGACCTCAACACGAAACCCAACCTGGACAAAGCTCGTACGCAGCAACCGGCCGCCAATCAAAACGAGACGGAAATGTTGTGACCCGGCTTGACCCGTTCTGGCCCGGTTATTCGGCTGCCTGGCTTGGTACCTCGAACGACTCCAATTCCCTGTCCCGTGCTTTACCAGGAACAAATGCCTTCCAGACGAACAGCACAAAGGCCACCACGCCGACGGCAAACACCACATCACCCGGCACCCGTGCCCACACCAGTGCCTGCATAACCGGGCTTTGCATGAATTCAGCGGAGCGTGCGGACGCATAGCTGTATTCGATACTCATATAGGTTTGCAGGATGCCTTGCGGAAGCAGTGACAGGAAAGTCATCATCGCCAGGCCGATATTGAGCGACCAGAAGGAAACTTTCAGCAGCTTCTGGTTCCACCGGTCCACATCCGTAAGCCCGCGCATGCAGAACAGCATCAATCCCAATCCGAGGAGGCCGTACACGCCAAACAATGCAGCGTGGCCGTGATTGGCCGTGAGATTCAGCCCCTGCATGTAATAGAGCGCAATCGGCGGGTTGATCAGGAACCCGAACAGGCCGGCCCCGACCAGGTTCCAGAACAGCACGGCGGCAAAAAACAGGAAAGGCCAGTGATAGGTCCGTTCCCATTCCGCCACGTGTTCCACCTTGTAACGTGTGTAGGCCTCAAAGCCCACCACCAGCAAGGGCACGACTTCCAACGCCGAGGCCATGGCGCCGAGTGCGATTACCGAAGTGGGCGTGCCACTGAAGTAGAGATGGTGGAACGTGCCCAGCACACCGCCAAACAGGAAAATAATAGTGGCGAACAACACCATCACGGTGGCGGTTGAGGTGCGCAGGATGCCCATGCGCACGAACAGCAACGAAATGATGGCGGTGGCAAACACCTCAAAAATACCTTCCACCCACAGGTGCACCACCCACCAGCGCCAGTATTCCATCACCGAGATGTGCGTGTTCTGGCCCCACATCAGGCCGGCGGCATACAACAGGCCGATTGCCAGGGCGGATACCAGCACCAGCCAGATCAGCGACTTGCCGCCCTTGCTGCGGAGCACCGGGACCATTGCCCGCAACACCAGCGCCACCCAGAGCATCAGGCCGATGGTTAGGTAAATCTGCCAGAAGCGGCCAAGATCAACGTACTCATAACCCTGGTGGCCGAACCAGAAATTCAGCTGCAGGTCATCAATGAACTGATGTACGGCCGCCCACTGGCCGGCAAAAGAGCCGACCACGATGATCAGCAGGCTGATGAACAGGAAATTCACTCCGAACCGTTGAAAGGCAGGATCGCGTCCGGCGAGCAGCGGCGCAACATAGAGTCCGGTGGCCAGCCAGGCGGTCGCGATCCACAGCACCGCCAGTTGCGTATGCCAGGTGCGGGTGACGGAGTACGGCAGGTAATCCGCGAACGGCAAACCATAGAGCCCCTGCCCCTCCACCGCATAGTGCGCTGTGACAATGCCCAGCAATACCTGGCACAGGAACAGAGCGGCTACTACCCAGAAATACTTGGCGGTGGCCCGCATCGAGGGCGTGATGGTGGCTGCTCCCAGTATGTCGGATTTGGCAATGCCCTCTTCCGGCAAAATATCCTTGCGCCACACATCGAACTGCTTGGCGTAGTAGGCAATCAGCGCGCCAGCCGCGCCCAACAGCAGGATCACCGAGGCAATGCTCCACATGAGGGTGCCGGTGGTGGGAGTGTTCCCTACCAGCGGTTCATGCGGCCAGTTGCTGGTATAGGTGAAATTCTCGCCGGGCCGGTTGGTGGTTGCGCCCCACGCCGTCCAGAAATAAAAGGCGGAGAGCAATCGGGCTTCTCCCGCCGACAACAGCCCATGAACCGGAAAGGCGTAGTCCCGCCGAAGTTCAAGCGCTGCCTGGCCATCGCCCTGGTACAGCTGCAGGTAGTGTTTTTCCACTTCGCGTATGGCCTTCGCACGATCATCGCTGACGGTGATCACTCCCGTTTCTGGGTCCCAGGTATTGGTGCGCATTTCCTTCTGCAGCGCAGCTTTCTGCAACAGCCGTTGTTCCTCGGCTGCCACTCCCGCTACGGGATATTGTTCCTGCCGTATCGCCAGCAGCGCTTCAGCTTCGCGCTGCAACCAATCAGCGCTCCAGTCGGGAGCCAGGTAGCTTCCATGGCCCCAGATGGAGCCCTGCTCCATCCCCCCGATGGACTGCCACACATTCTGGCCTTGCTGGATTTCTTCCCCGGTGTACAGAATTTCGCCGGATTGGGACTGCACAGCGCTTGGAATGGGCGGTGCCTGCTGGTAAATTTCCCGCCCCAGTAGCAGCATCACACCGAACATGACCACCATGCCCGCAGCCAGGATGATCCAGAGTCGTTTGATGCTGAAGGTAGTTTGATAAGTGGTCATGCCCGCTCTCCAAGAATTGTTCTGCAACACGGCCCCGAGCACGCATCATTGATTTGGACCTGGATACCGTGTTCTTATAAGATGCATTTGCAATGCCAATTTACTGGCCCAGCAAGATGAATTCAACATTTGATATGCGCCGCATATGAAACTGTCCCTCTACACCGATTATGGCCTGCGAACGCTGATGTTCCTGGCGGCCCATGAAGGCCGGCACTCCATCGCGGAAATCGCCACGGCCTACGATATTTCGCGTAACCACCTCACCAAGGTGGCGCAGCAGCTGGTGAATGAAGGATTCGTGGAAAGCGTGCGTGGCCGTGGCGGCGGGTTGCAGCTGGCCGTTCCGGCCAGTGAACTGAATCTGGGTCGAATCGTGAGACGCATGGAAGACCTGGGCGGGTTTGTCGAATGCTTCAACCGCGAGGCCAACCGCTGCGTGATCACTCCGGTGTGCGGGCTGCGCAAGGTCATGCGTGACGCCGTCAACGCCTTCATGCAGCACCTCGACAACTACAGTATCGCTGACCTGATGGGTGACCCTGCCGCTTTCCGGCGAGTGTTTACCCACCTGGCGGCATAGCGTTCATCCCGGCTTTCCATCCACCCTCGGCTGCAACAGGATGGGTGTGTATACAGCCGCGTAGATGGCGAATGCCACGAACCATGCCACTGCCGCGGCGATGATCGTAATCGCATAGTCGACCGGCAGCAGCGCCGCGCCGAATACTCGAAGCAGGACGGCCAGCAGCAGTAATCCATAGGACAGCCCCATGACCGGCGCGACACGCAGCGGTCGGCCGGTGTGCCCCAGCGACGCCCGCGACATGACGGCCAGTATCATCACCGCCGCGCATCCCGCGCCCAAGGCATGTTGCCAGTGGATTCCCCAGGCCTGGTGAAACACCAGCAAGGCACATTTCAGCAGCAGGCCAATGGGTAGCCAGGCATATCCGGCATGCAGTACCCAGACAATGGGATCCCGCAGGCTGCGATGGCCATTCCACCCGGCCAGCCGGGCCAGTTGCAGCAAACCCGCCACTCCGGCGACGATCCCGGCCAACTGTGTTGCGGCTGCCAGCAGGTCGGTTACCAGCACCGCCAGCATGGCCAGGATCACGCCGCGTTCCAGCCATGCGGATTTCCACAACAGCACCTCTTCACCCCGCGCCCGCAACGCATTGGCCGTGAAGGTCGGGACGATGCGGCCGCCAATGATGGTGACCAGCAACATCACCAGGTTGAGGGTGAACAGCAGTGCTTGGGCGGCGAGTGCGGCATCACGCCAGTAAGCCGCCGCGAGGAACACCGTATCGGCGACCCATAGCGCAACCAGCACCAGTAACAGCGGCGTATTGCGGTTACGCGAGCGCAGCAATGGTACGGCCAGCAGGAATGCCAAACCGGGCAGGAACAGCAACTCAGCCGCGGCCACCAGCCAGAAAGGGATGGCGAAACCCAGTCCAAAAGCCAGCCCCATGGCAAGGCGACCGGCCAGCCAGGCAGCGGTCAGCAGTACCAAGGGCCTGCCGCCGAATCCCCGGCTGCCGGTCCAGCTGGGTACGGCGGTAAGCATGAAACCCGCAATCGCCGCCGCAACAAAGCCGAACAGCATTTCGTGTGCGTGCCACTGTGACAGGGGCAGGACGCCTGCCCGTCCAGTGCCGAACATGAAGGACAGCACCCACAACGGTATCGCGATCGCCGCGAACCAGCCCGCCAGGAGGAAGAAGGGGCGGAAGCCGTAGGCAAACAAGGTCATGCGGATGGGTGTTGCGGTTGGTGGCGTCATATTCCTGTCCATATCCGGTCAATCAGTGAGTAGCTTTCCATCATTAAAAAACGATCAGGCTTCAGGATAAGACCAGGCGTAGCTGTTGAACAACTGTTTCGGGCAGCGATGGCCAAAACCGCGCCTAAAGCGTGTGCAGATAGAGGTCGTAATCCACGTTGGGAACCGTGCGGGCCACCCTGGCGTATTCGGCGGCTTTCACCGCCACGAAAGTCCGGTGCATATCCGCGCCCAGAGCTGCTTTGAGGAATGCCGAGTTCCGGGCCGTCTCGATGGCGGAACGCCAGTCGACGGGCATGCCAGCGGAATGGCTGGCTGCATCATCATAGCCGTTGCCGCTGGTTGGCGGCCCCGGATCGAGCCGATGCTGCAGGCCGTGGCGCAATCCTGCCAGCACGGTTGCGGCCACCAGGTAAGGGTTGGCATCCACGCCCGAAGGCCGGTGCTCTATCCGCCTGGCCTGCACCGGGCCGGCGGGAATCCGCAAGGCCACCGTGCGGTTGTTCACGCCCCAACTGGTCGATACCGGCGCATAGCTTTCCGACAAAAACCGGCGCCAGGAATTGGCGTGCGGCGCAAACACCAGCATGGCTTCACCCATGGTGGCGCGCATGCCGCCCAACGCATGCAGCAGTGTGTCTTTGAATTCACCTTCGCGGCGTTCGGCAAACAGGTTGTCACCCTGCCCGTTCTGCAGTGAAACATGGAAATGCATGCCACTGCCGGCATAGCCTTCAATGGGCTTGGCCATGAAGCATGCGGTAACGCCGAACCGGCGCGCGGCCAGGCGTACGATCCGCTTCAGCCGCACGATGTCATCGGCTGCCTGCATGACGTTGTTACGGTAATGCAGGGTCAGTTCGTACTGCCCAGGCGCATATTCGGATAT
>CBFGWJ010000121.1:0-6393 GCA_965652335.1 uncultured Gammaproteobacteria bacterium
TCTCGACCACCGCAAGCGAGTCGAATTCAACCAATTCCAATTGAGCCGGATCGGTAATACCCAGGCGGTTCCTGAGAACTGTATTATTTGAACCCGGCTCAAACTGGCCTTCTGCACTTGAAGCAAAATCGTATCGATCGCTCACGGCCAAATGATCTCCAAAATCTGGATCTGTGGAATATCTTCGATCAGTCTACGGCTTGCTTCAATCCATAATGAGTAGGCCCGGATAGATTCCACTACCATCCGAGAACCCCCCAAGCCCTTGCGCCGGGCGTGTCAGTAGCGATTCCAACTCACCACAATGCGCGCACCACCCAGCGGCGATGCTTCGGCGCGAGCGCTGCCGCCGTGCAAGGTGGCGATGCGCGCCACGATCGCCAGGCCCAGCCCGTAGCCGCCGGTTTGCCGGTTGCGGCTGCTGTCCAGGCGGGTAAAGGCCTTGAACACTGCCTGGCGTTCGGCTTCGGGTATGCCCTGGCCATCGTCGTCCACCGACAGACTGTCCCATCCCGACTGCCGGACAAACCGCACCTCCACCCGGGTGCGGGCGTAACGGCAGGCGTTCACCAGCATGTTGCTCAACACCAACTCCATCAGGTAGGGATCAAACTCCGCAAACTCCGTGGTGGATTGCTGGCTGATCCGCAGCGACGGGTGCATGGCCTGCATCTTGTGCACCACCGGCTCCATCCAGGCATCCACGGGTGTCAGCTGCGGGCTGATCTCCACTTCGGCGTGGTCCAGGCGCGCGTAGTCGAGCATGGCGGTGATCAGCTGGTCGATCTCGGCCACGTCCTGGTTGATGGACTTGAGGTCTTCCGATACCTGTTCCTGGTTGCCCAGCATGGCCAGGGCAAACTTGATGCGCGCCAGTGGCGTGCGCATTTCATGCGACAGCGCGCCGGTCAGTTCCTTCTGGCCCAGGATCAGCTTGCGGATGCGGCCGGCCATTTCATCAAAGCTGGCCGCCAGTTCACGCAGGCTGGTGACCTGCCGCGACGCGTTGATAGGCTGGCGGTAGTCGGCCGCGAAAGCCCTGGCCGATTCGGTCAACAGGTTCAGGTCGCGCACCAGCGGCCGGAACCACAGGCCCACGAACACGAATATCGACAGGTAGAACAGCGGTGGAATCAGGCGGGTCAGGGCACTCTCGTGGCCGGGCTGTTGCTGCAGTGGACCGATTTGCAGCAGCGCACCCAGGGCCGGGGATTCCCGCAGGTAAACCGCCCGGCCGGCATCATCAAACGCTTCCTGGATGAGCTGTTGCGTTTCTGCCTGTTGCACGACCTGGTCGTCGGGCAGCAAGCGCACCGGAAACCCCAGCTGGTGTTCCAGCTCGCTGACCGCCTGGGGGCGCTGCCCGGGTGGCAGCGCGCTGAGCTGCGCCTCGATGAGGTTGAGATGGGCTTCGATCCAGGGCATCGACGCCGGGACTGCCGGCTTCTGCAACTGCTGGAAGCCGTAATCCAGAACGCCGGCAATAACGATCAGACCACCGACGATCAACAGGTAGGAGCGGAACAGCAGGTGGCGGTTCTGCTGCAACACCGGCCACTTCAGTGGCCAGTGCTTCATGGCCGGCACCCCGGCATGCTCACTGCGGCGTATCCCAGGCATCCGGCGCCAGCAGGTAGCCCTTGCCCCACACCGTCTTGATGCGGGTGGGCGTCAGCGCATTGTCATCGAGCTTCTTGCGCAGCTTGGAGATGCGGCCATCGATGGAACGATCCATGCCGTCATAGTCGATGCCGCGGGTGCGCTTGAACAGTGTGTCGCGGCTGAAAATCGTTCCCGGGCTGCGCGCCAGCACCAGCAGCAGTTCGAATTCCTGTGTGGTGAGCAGGCGCTCGGTGCCATCCAGCCACACGCGCTGCGAAGCCTCGCTTATGCGCAATCCGCCCAGCACGATTTCAGTGGGGTTTGGCGGCGCTTCCTGGGCCTGCTCCAGGCGGCGCAACAGGGCGCGGATGCGGGCCAGCAGCACCATGGGCTCCACCGGCTTGGACACAAAGTCGTCCGCCCCGGCCTCCAGGCCGATCACCTGGTCGATATCGGAGTCCTTGGCGGTAAAAATCAGGATGGGTCCGGCAAACATCTGCCGCAGTTCACGGCAGATGCTCAGGCCATCCTTGCCGGGCAGCATCCAGTCCAGCAGCACGATGCGCGGCTGCTCGCGCTGAAAGCTGGCGATGGCCTTGTCGCCATCGGATTCGATCACCACGCTCAGGCCATTCTGCTGCAGGTAACGGGCGGTCAACCCGGCCAGGCGCAGGTCGTCTTCAACCAGCAGCAGGTCCACCGGTTCGCGGCTCACAGGATGCTCCAGGCATGGCGGCTGCGGCGTTTGCGGCGCCGGTCGGAATTGTCGATGGTCATCAGCTCGACCTTGGCCTCAGCCAGCGGCTGCGACTGGCCGGAACGGGTCAGCTGGTAGATGAAGCTGCGTTGCACGATGCGGCTTTCGTTGAACTCGCCCGACGCTTGCTGCATCCAGCAGTTAAGCGGCCCGAGACTGACATCATCCTCGAGGCAATAATCATTCTCCTGGCCGGCCTCCCATTCCACCAGGAAAGTCATTTCACAGTCCGGCTGGCGTTCATCGGTGATGCACAGCACCGGCTTCACCCGCAATGAAACACCGGCGTCACCCCGCGCCGGGGTTTCATCGGCGCAAATGGCGCCCGTGAGCATCAGCCCAAGGCACAGCCAGCCGCTTGTCCGTAGCGCGTTCACATCAATAATTGTATTTGAATCCCGCGAAGGCGCCGTAAACCGATTTTTCGTCCACCAGCGGGCTTTGCGCCGCTTCGTGGTTCAGCCGCTCATACTCCACCACGAAGGTAGTGGACCACTTGCGGGTCAACTGGTAGCTCAGCTTGAAGCGGGCGAAATAATTGGTGCCCGAGCCGGCTTCATAAGCCGGGAAAGCCTCGCTGGCCTCGGCAGGCGTTACCCCCCAGTAGTAGTTGTTGAGCTTTCGGCTCTTCCAGCTGAAGCCGAATGAAGGCTCATAGAACCAGCGCTGCCGGCGGAACAGGTAGCTGTATTCCGCATACACTTCGCTGCCCTTATGGGTGCGGCTGACATCCTGGAAGGCGCCGGCCTGCAGGTAACCCCAGTCACCATCGGCCAACAGCTCGAAACCCGCTTCAACGGCGTAGTCGCGGTCGGGCACGTCCGCTTCCACTTCCACGGTCTCGCCAACGTTGTTGTTGATGGAAATGAACTGGGTGTTGGTCTTGGCAAAAAACACCCGGTCGCTGTTGATGCGGCCCAGCAGGTTGACGGTGAACAGGTCGTTTTCCGTCAGCGTGTAACCCACATCGCCATTGTCGAAGAACCAGTGTTCGCCGAACCAGGCAATGTCCAGGTCCACGATCACCGTGATGTTGTCGGAATATTTCAAAGGGTTGGTGCGCTGGCCATAGCCAAGCGCCACGCCCAGCCGCCAGGGCGAGGTGGATTCGGATTCCGGCTGGGGATCAGGGAACTCCTCGGCAGCAGCGAAACTGGCCGATAACAGCCAGGCCGGCAGCAGCAGGAGCAGCGCCAGCAGTGATTTTTGCGCGCGCGTCGCAACAGGTGTGATGGGGCAGATTGAAGGCATGGCTGATGATGACAAAAATCCACCGGTGGCGATGTTCCAGGCTGTATCGAAATTGTGAAAAAGTGTCGCCGCCGGCGGCGGTAAGCCTCACGGTGAACCGGCACCCGGGTTTGCGCCGCGTTCAGCGGGAAAGCGCGTGATTCTGCGCCGGAATTGCACGGATTATCAATAGGCTGCAAGTCATCCCGGGGAGAACCGGCGGGCCGGCTCCGGACACTGCCACAGCCGCCGCGCGAGGGTAACCACTGTGCCGCGCTGACGATTCCTCACAATCCGCGCAAAGTTTCACCACAGACCCGGGCAAGCCGGCGGGCATACGCTTCTCCACGCAATTCAACAATGGAGAGAAACCCGAAATGTTCTTTAGCAATCTGCTTTACTTCCGCCTGGCCATCGGCTGCCTGTTGCTGCTGGTGCCTTTTTCCTGGGCCAGGGCAGCGGAGACGGCCCATCCGTGGTATCTGGAGGCCGCGGTGGGCCACACCGACCTGTCGGGCAACCTGTCCGGCTTTGAGCTGTACGAAACCGACACCAGCTGGTCGCTGGGCCTGGGCTATGCCTTCAACCCCTACATTTCCGTACAGGTGAACTACCACAATCTGGCGGATGACTACCGCGTGGATGATTGCCCGCGAGGCTACATCTGCCTGGTGGAGAACGTGGACCTGGTGGACATGACGGGCGTTTCGGCATCCGCGCTGTTCAGCTGGCCAATCAACGACACCTTTGATGTGTTTGGCCAGGTGGGCGTGATCAGCTGGGATGCCGATTTCGAAACGCTGGACCACGACGATTCCGGTGAGGATTTCCTCTACGGCGCCGGCCTCGGAGTCAATTTCTCCGACCACTGGCGCATGGTGCTGAAGCACGAACGGTTTGACTTCGATGCCAGCACCACTTCACTGGGACTGGCTTACAAATTCTGAGGTCGACACGGCCCGGCAGCCGCGCTGCCGGGCCAGTTGCCATGGAGGATCCTGCATGAACCGGAATGATCGGAAATTGCCAGCAAGGCACCCGGCCAATCGGCGGGAATTGCACGCCTATGCCACGCAACGGGCCAACGCCCGCCGTGGATCGGGAATGGCTTCAGTGGACATTCACGCCTGGTTGCTGGCATTCGCGATGGCTTTCCTGCTGCGCGATGATCCCTACGGCTCGTTGCCGCTGCAGCGGGCTGAACGGCCGGGACCCATCGTCCATGCCAGCACCGAGCGGGATGACGCCCAACCATCAAGTACGTCATTCCGGCGAATGCCGGAATCCATCGTCCGCTGGATTCCGGGTCACTGCTTCACGCTGCCAGGAATGATGTGCCCCCTGGGGCTACGTCAGCTTGCGGATGCCCTCTTCCAGGCCCTTGATCGTGAGTGGGAACATGCGCTGCTCCATGATCTCGTCGATCATTTTGATGGATGGCGTATGCCGCCAGCGCTGCTGTGGCTCCGGGTTCAGCCAGATGGCCTTGGGGTAGGTATCCAGCAGGCGCTTCAGCCAGGTGGCGCCGGGTTCTTCGTTGAAGTGCTCCACGCTGCCGCCGGCATAGCTGACTTCGTAGGGGCTCATGGTGGCGTCGCCCACCAGCACCAGCTTGTAGTCGGCGGCGTATTTGTGCATCACTTCCAGGGTGGGCGTTTTTTCGGTGTGGCGGCGGCGGTTGTCCTTCCACAGCCCTTCATACACGCAGTTGTGGAAGTAGAAATACTCCAGGTGCTTGAACTCGCCGCGGGCGGCCGAGAACAGTTCTTCGCAGACGCGCACGTGGTCGTCCATGGAGCCGCCCACATCCAGCAGCAGCAACACCTTCACGGCATTGTGCCGCTCCGGGCGCATTTTGATATCCAGCCAGCCGGCATTGCGGGCGGTGGAGTCGATAGTGTCTTTCAGGTCCAGCTCGTCGGCCGCGCCCTGGCGCGCGAATTTCCGCAGGCGCCGCAGCGCCACTTTCAGGTTGCGGGTGCCGAGCTCCAGCGTGTCATCAAGATTGGCGTATTCGCGCTTGTCCCAGACTTTCACCGCCGAACGCTGGCCGCCACCCGGGCCGATGCGGATGCCGGCCGGGTTGTAGCCGCCCTGGCCAAAGGGCGACGTACCGCCGGTACCGATCCACTTGTTGCCGCCTTCGTGGCGTTTCTTCTGTTCCTCGAGACGCCTTTTCAACGTCTCCATCAACTCGTCCCAGTCCATGGCCTTGATGGCGGCTTTTTCTTCCTCGCTGAACAGGCGTTCGAACTGCTGGCGCAGCCAATCTTCGGGGATTTCGGCTCCAGCCGGGCCAAAAACCTGCTCGATGCCTTTGTAATAGGCGCCGAATACACGGTCGAAACGGTCGTAGTGGGCCTCGTCTTTAACCAACACTGTGCGGGCCAGGAAATAGAATTCATCCAGGCTGTAATTCGCCAGCCCGGACTTCAGCGCCTCCAGCAGCGCCAGGTACTCGGTAACCGATACCTTCAGGCCGCCGTCACGTAGTGCATAGTAGAAATCAACAAGCATCTTCTTAACCGCGTTGGGAAACGCACTCCCGTAGGAGGCGCGATAACGCCGACACTTGCGCCCGGTCTTTACTGGTCGGGGCTAAAGCCCCTCCTACAGCCGCTCCCGCAAATTCATACCTGGCGACCATATGCAGGTGGCTCACCGGTTTTCCCGCTGGTGCAGGAATACCAGCCGCTCGAACAGGTGTACGTCCTGCTCGTTTTTCAGCAACGCGCCGTGCAGCGGTGGCAGCGATTTGCGGCTGTCGGCAGTGAGCGTTTCAGCCGGGATGTCCTCGGCCAGCA
>CBFGWJ010000122.1:0-6354 GCA_965652335.1 uncultured Gammaproteobacteria bacterium
GCTGTCCGTGAACTGAGCGCCCGCGCCTTTGCGCTGGCCATGGATATCCTGCGTCTGCATCGTGCGCTGCTGGACGAAACAGCGGCGAGACTGCTGGAAAAGGAAACCCTGACGGCTGATGAGCTGCCGCGCATTCCGGCTTTCGTGGCGCCGCCAGTGCCTTCACCAGTCCCTTCACCAGGCCCCACTTCACCGTGACAGAGCGGATCAAGCTGGCCCTGCTTCTGGCGTTTCTCGCCCTCTGGATCGCACTTGGCATCAACCCGCTTTACCGCCAGGACTGGCTGCTGGAGAACGTGCTGGTGCTGCTGGTTCTGCCCATGCTGGTGCTGGGTTACCGCCGCATGCCATTTTCACTGCCGTCGTGCGTGATGATTTTCAGCTTCCTCAGCCTGCATGAAATCGGCGCGCATTACACCTACTCGGAAGTGCCGTACGACGCCTGGCTGCAGTCACTCACCGGGCATTCACTGGATGCCGCCATGGGCTGGGAACGGAATCACTTCGATCGGCTGTTACACCTGCTGTTTGGCCTGCTGATCACTTACCCCATGCGTGAGATGCTGGTCACCCTGGCCGGCTTGCGCGGGCTCTGGAGCTACCTGTTCCCGCTGACGGCCATCCTGTCGCTGTCGCTGGTTTACGAACTGATTGAGTGGGCCGCCGCGCTGGTATTCGGCGGTGACCTGGGAATTGCTTACCTCGGAACCCAGGGTGATGTCTGGGATGCCCACAAGGACATGGCCTGCGCCGCATTCGCCGCTACCGGAGTCATCCTGCTGGTTGCAGCCAGCAATCGCGTCGCGCACCGCCGGCCGGATAACTCAACAGGCAACGCAGGATACTGAGTGGCCTGTTCGGTTAACGTGCGCCAGCCTGCCCGGCTAACTGGTCACAGGTGTTGCGGCAAGTGCGCCCGGATGTCGGCGTCGGAATGCGTGACGACATTCTTGGGAATTTCCTGCTTTACCGCATTCAGCACTGGCTGTGGCAGATGTTTTCGAAGCGTCCCAAGGAACGCAGGGCTGCATACCAGGTACAGGTGAGAGTATTCGTTGCGGCCAAAAGCGCCGCCCAGGTACTCCGCCACCGTCGCTGCAAACCGGTCACGCTCATGTTTTCGGGCGCTGGGCTCTTCATAAGATTCCGACTGGCTGCTACTGCTGGTCATGGACCGGCCATACCGGTCTGATTGCAGGTCATGTTCGTGCAGCCGGTTGGCTGGATTGGTAAATGTGTGAATTTCGCGGAAATCCTCTTGCCCGCTGGAGCAGAAAATCCGTGCTGCAGTGCCATTTCCAACCAATGTCCAGGTGTTCATTCGCTCCTCCCGGAATCCGCCAGGGATGTCCTGGCCAAACCGCAAAACCCGTCATTTGCCATCCAGTTCAATTTTATCCGAAGCAACAAACAGAGTGCTGGCAAACAACCGCATCTTTGACGCGGATCACATTTCTCAATCTCCCGCATGCTCAACCTGGCAGCACTGAATTTCGTTTCGCGCCTGCAGCACCTGTCCCTCGATGCAGCCTCGCCGGAACACCGTGCAGCCTTTCAGGCCTTGAGCATGGGCGGCTGCGTACAAATCCTGGATATCGTCCACAGTGGCGTCCTGCCGAAGATTGATGGTTTTTGAAATCGCCCCATCCACCAGCGGTTGCAGGCAGGCCTGCATGTCGAGGTGCGCCTTTGGCGGCAACTGTTCGGCCGTAACAAAATATTCCGGAATTCCGCCGTCACCGCCGCCCACTTCCCGCCACCGTTCAAACGCATGGTCCCCGACCACATGCTCGCGCAGCTGCAGGTCCGCTCCACGGATCCTGCGGTTCGCGGTTAGCGCAAAAATGGGCTCGATACCACTCGATACATTATCGGCCAGCAGGCTGATGGAGCCGGTGGGAGCGATGGCCAGCAGGTGACTGTTGCGCAGGCCGTGGTGCCGGATGGCGGTTTGAATGTCTTCCGGCAGGCGCTGGACGAACGGCGATGCCAGGAACGGCGAGGCATCAAACCGCGGGAATGCTCCCTTTTCAGCGGCAAGTCCAGCGGAAGTGCGGTACGCCGTATCGCGTACCAGGCGCAGCACCTGCCCGGCCTGGCGTCGCGCTGCGTCACTGCCATAATGCAGCCCCAGCATGGCAAGCATATCGGCCAGCCCCATGATGCCCAGCCCGATGCGCCGCGTTGCCTTTGCCTGTACCTTCTGTTGCTGCAAGGGAAAGCGCGAAACGTCGCTGACGTCGTCGAGGAATCGTACCGCGATAGCCGCCGTGGACTGAAGCTTTTCAGTATCCAGGCGCGCCTTCCCGGAGAAAGGGTCGAGCACCAGCGAAGGCAGGTTGATCGAACCCAGGTTGCAGGCACCATAAGGTGGCAAGGGCACTTCGCCACAGGGATTGGTGGCGCTGATGGTTTCGCAGTAACGCAGGTTGTTTTCGCGGTTGATGCAGTCGATGAACAGCAGGCCCGGCTCTCCGGAACGGTGGGCAGCCTCGGCAATCTGCCGCCAGAGATGGCGCGCATCGATCTCCCGCAGAACGGCTGCCCCGCGATCCCCGCCGCTGTTCGCGGCAGGAAAGCGCAGGCGCCAGCCGCAGCCGGTTTCAACCGCGTGCATGAAAGCATCTGTGACCAGCACCGAAAGATTGAAGTGGCTGAGAACACCCGGTTGAAGTTTGGCCGCCACAAAGGCTTCGATGTCCGGGTGATCGCAACGCAGGGTGGCCATCATCGCGCCGCGGCGGGAATGGGTGGACAGCAAGGTTTCGCTCAGCGTATTCCAGACGTTCAGGAACGAAACCGGCCCGGAAGCCCTGGTCCCGGCCCGCCCGGCCCTGCTGCCGGCGGGACGAAGCAGCGAGAAATCGCAGCCCACGCCACCTCCATGCTGCAGGGTTATCGCCGTTTCCCGCAATGCCGCCAGGATGCCTTCGATGGAATCGTGCAACTCGCCGGCAACAAAGCAGTTATACAGCGTTACCTGGCGCCCCGTTCCCGCCCCCGCCAGGATGCGGCCACCGGGCAGGAAATGCAGGCCCGCCATCACATCGAAGAATTTCGACTGCCACTGCGCCGGTTCGGGCTCCACCGCGGCCACGGCAAGCGCGACCCGGCGCCAGGAGTCGTCGATGCACTGGTCGCCCTTTCCCTCTTCGGGGCTGAAGCGATACTTGGACTCCCAGATGACCTGTCCGATTGAGCTCAAGGGGATAGCGTTCCTTCGGTTGCCCGGCCACGCCCGTGAACTACAAAGGCGCAATGGATCAGGCCATTGGGCCAGATGTGGTTGGTTTCCATCCACCGGAGTTTGTGCAGCACGTAATCCAGGTCGTGAAGCGCCATGATGCATCCTCCGGATGCGGACTACAGGCCAAAGGGAAAAGTTTCAGGCATTCCGGTGCCGGCCTCAGGGCCGAGCGCATCCACCGCCGAGGTGCGGTCGAACCAGATGTATTCGTCAAACTGGTGTGGCAAACAGGCCTGGAAGTAATGGCTGGCCAGTTCGGTTTCCGGCCGGTAGATCACACCGATGGCGCGCTCCAGACGTGGCGGTATCAGGCCTTTGACATGCCTTTGCGCACGGTCACGCAGAGGCAGCAGAAAATGATCCAGGCCGGAATCGTGGCACACTCGTTCGTAACTGTCGGCATGCGAAGGCCGGACCTGCTTGATCTCCATCGGTGCGCCCCAGTCGGAGGCTGCGGCCACCGTGCCTTCGTGCGTTCCAAACCCGATGAGATAAGCCTCATTGCCAAAGGCCTGCCGGCACAGCTGGCCGACATTGAATTCACCACGCGCGCCCATTTCCGTGGCCGATGCGTCGCCCAGGTGGGAATTGTGCGCCCAGACGACGCAACGGCTCTCGTTGCCGTGAAAATCCAGCAGGGCTTTGAGGGTTTCGAACATGTGCGTGTCACGCAAATTCCAGGACTTGACCGAGCCCTGGTACATCACCCGGTAATACTGCTCGGCATTGCGCACCAGGCGGGCGTTGGACACCGCATCCAGGTAGCGCCGGCCATCCGCAGTTGCGTACTCCAGGCGCTTGTTGAGCATGGCATCCAGCATGGCTACCACTTCCTTTTCGCAGTTTTCAAACTGGCCATGGATCGTCATTGCGCCGTAGGACGCCGGATCCTTCTGCCAGGGCGACAGGCAACCGTATCGGTTCCGGGCGATGGCCGCGGCTTCCTCATCGACTTCATCGAGGTAGCGGATCACCGAATTGATCGAGGCGTACAGGCTGTACAGATCGAGGCCGTAGAAACCCACCGCATCGTCGGGCGATGGAAAGCGCTGGTTGTAATCACGCAGCCACTTGGCCAGCTCCAGTACCTGCCGGTTGGCCCACATCCAGGTGGGAAAACGGCTGAATGTGGTTTCCTCGGTGGGTTCCAGCCGCGTACCCCGCACAAAATGATCGATCTGCGCCGCATCGGGCCAGTCCGCCTCCACGGCAATGAAGCGGAATCCCTTTTGCTGGATCAGCTCGCGCGTGATGCGGGCGCGCATGTCATAAAATTCCGCCGTGCCGTGCGTGGCTTCGCCCAGCAACACCACGCGGGCATTGCCGATTCTATCCATCAATCCCGCCAGGTTGGCGCTTTCGATATCGGGAAAATGCGTGGCGGCCCGTTCGATCTGTTCGGCCAGAGGCTCGGGACGATGGAGCCGCTCACGCCTGCGTTCCGGTGAAATCGCATCCTCGGCCTTGCGCCAGCCTTCGGCGCCGATCAGGGGTACGAAGCGCACTGCACCGAGTTCTTCGATCTCAACTTCCTGATTGCTGACACGCGTAACCCGCAGCAGCTTCTGTTCACTCAGCGAAGGACCGGCAGGAACCACCATGCGCCCACCGATGGCGAGTTGCTCAACCAGCGAACGCGGGGCTTCCGGCCCGCCGGCGGTGACCACGATGGCATCATAGGGTGCGTGCTCCGGCCAGCCGAGGGTTCCGTCACCCACCATCACGTGGACGTTGTCATAGCCCAGCTTTTCCAGGCGATCCGAGGCCTGGTGGGCCAGGCTGCGGTGGCGTTCGATGGTGTAAACGATGTTCGAAACCCGGGACAGCACCGCTGCCGCGTAACCCGACCCGGTGCCGATTTCCAGCACCGTATCTGTGGCCTTGAGGTGGAGCGCCTCGGTCATCAGGGCAACGATATAGGGTTGCGATATCGTCTGACCTTCTTCGATGGGCAGCGGCGTGTCGTCGTAGGCAAACTCGGCGAGGTCCAGGCCGACAAAAGTCTCGCGGGGCACCTCGCGCATGGCCTTCAGCACCCTGGCGTCACTGATTCCCCGGCGCTTCAGCCATTCGACGAAAGCGTCGCGGTCGTAGTGAAACGTTCGTTTTCCAACTTTTTCCATGCCGCACCTGTCAACAGAGTGAACACGGCCACACGGAGAAAAGTATAGACCACAGCAGGCCCCAGAAGGCTTCCGGGACTATCGCACGGGGCGATTTCCGTAACTTTGTTGATCCCGGTCAACTCTGCCGACGGAATTCATTGCTGTTGGTCTCATGCACCTCTCGACACAGTTATTCAACCACAATGATCGTCTCATGGCAGGCAGGCTCCATAAAGAACCAGGCAAGCATCAATTTGCTCAGCTTTACTCAAAAGCTCAATGCTCGGCTTGCAGGTTTATGTCCTTTTCCGCCAGTGCGCCGGGACTGATCGTGATTTCAAACTCACCCTTTCGTCCCTTGTGCGCGCCAAGCGTGGCATATTTGACGGTATAGGTTCCAGGAATGAGTACGAATTTACGTGGGTTGGTTCCGGGTCGCGCGTAAGTGCGTGAACCAGCGACATTTTTTCCGGTTTCCATGTCGTGGAAGTTTACGGTGGCATCAACCAGGTCTTCACCCGAGCGTACTCCGATCATTGCAACCCCACTCTCAAAGGGGTGAACCACTTCCGTCACTTCTCCGGCCTTGACCTCAATACCCGGAACTTCAAAAGTCGTTGACGCCCCCTCCACTGCCAGCACCTGCACCCGGGCTGAATAGCCGCCCGGTGGCACCTGCATATCGGTGGCACGTCCGTAGGTTCGAGCCTGCGAAACCACTTCACCGTCTGCCAGCAGCTTGACCATAGAATCCCAGCCCTCGCCGTTATTGAGCACATTGAACCTGACGGTCCCGGCATCAAAATTGAGAAGGTGTTCGCTCAGCGCCTCATCGCTGACTTCAACGCCTTTCAACCATTGCGACTCCAGATCGGTGCCCTCAAGCGCGCTGATTTTCAGGTCATAGCTACCCGGCGGCAGGTAAAACAACGCACCCTTGTGGTAGCTGCGGGCCAATTTAACTGCTTTTTTTCCGCCGGGCGCAAACGCCTCGATATAAAC
>CBFGWJ010000123.1:0-6343 GCA_965652335.1 uncultured Gammaproteobacteria bacterium
TGCTGAATTGCAGGGGCGATTCCTGGCAGCCATTCAGCCGGCACTGGCCAAAGTCTCTGAACTTTCCCGCACAGTCAGCGCTGCCGAGCAGGCGAGGATTTTCCGGCCAGGCTCGAACCCGGCCCGCTGAACTTCAGCCCTCTTCCCAGCCCGCCAGCTGCATGCAGCGCAGGTGCTGGGCCTCTTCCTGCCGGGTTTGGGCATTGGCTGCGATGGACGTGTTCGCGCTGGCGGTGCCGGAACTGGAAATTGTTGACGACATGTCAGCGGAGTTCAGCTGCGGCGGAGCGCCCGCCATGCAGTCACGGTAGATCATCATGGCTTCATCATCGCTGCGGTCCACGCGGTGATCGGCGCAGCCGGCGATCAGGGCCAGGCCAAGCCCGGCGGCAAGCAGAGTTCTGGATACGGTTTTCACTGGGATCCTCCACGCCTCACTGCGCCAGTCCGGTTGCATGGCAACGATACCCGGCGATGCAAGCGGCATTTGCGCCAGGGGTTTAAACTACCCGAATTCAAAGACGACAGCCATGGCATGGTGGCATTGGAGATTGGGCAATGAGAATCCTCAAGCGGGTGATTCCGGTTCTGTGTTTTCTGGGGCTGACAGCCTGCGAGTCCGTATTTGTGCAACAGCCCCTGGGTGAAGAGGTGGTGGTGCTGGATGAAGCCGCCTGGCAGGGGCGATGGAGCAACGGTGAGATTGTCATCACCACCAGCGTCATCGATGCCGAAAAAGGCACCCTTCAGGCAGCCTGGATCGAACGTGGCGAGAATGGAGCGGAACTGGAAATGGCAACCGGTTACGTGCGCCGCACTGGCGAGCGGATCTATCTCAACCTCCCCAATTTCGATGGCGAGGAAGCCACCACCGGGTCGACGCTGAAAACCGGCGCCACCGAATACCACTGGGCCAGGCTGGTGCTGGAAGACCACCAGGCGCTGATGTGGTGGCCCAACCAGGAGCGCTTCCGCGACGCGGTAAAAGCCGGAACGATGCCGGGAACCATCAAGGAAGACCATGACGTAGTGCTGGGCGCCCTGAGCCCGGACCAGCTGGACACGATCAATTCACCCGAGGCCAACCTGCTCAACTGGGAACACCCGATGGTGTTTGTCCGCATTGCTGACTGAGCCCGGATAACCGGAGCAACCCCGCGCAGCCCGAAGGGCAATGACAATTGGGCCCGGAAATCAGGCAAAATTCGCCAGCATCCCTGCAGAAATCCGGAGCAGCCAATTGAAGTTACCCAGCAGGAGTACCGCTGATGGTGATTGAGCCGTTTCAAGTACGTGCCGCCTGGGAAGGCAAGACCCTGCAGCATGACCGATCCTGGGTGATGGAACTTTCCGGTGCGCATCGCCAGGAACTCATAGCGGCACTTGAGGTATTCAAAACCTGGGCCAGCCAGCGCAGGCTGACCGCGCAATGGCTGCATGGCAACATGTTGCCCAGCGCCGAAAACTTTCCATTGCCTACGCTGGGGCCGTTATTGCGCCAGGCACAGCACGAGCTGGAAGAAGGCTATGGCCTGGTACTCTTCCGTGGTTTTCCCATTGACGGACTGGTAGTGAAAGACCTGCAACTGCTGCACGCCGGCGCCGCCAGCCATGTCGGCACGGCCAGGCCACAGACCGTGTTCGGTGAAATGGTGCAGGACCTGAAGGATGTGGGCCAGGCAGGGCAGATTGAGCGGCGTGGCAGCAAGCACAACCGGGCACTGGCGCTGCACAACGACCCTTGCGATGTGGTGAGCTTCCTGTGTATCCAGCCCGCGTATTCAGGTGGCACGGGCCAGTTTGCCAGCAGCGTATCCATCCACAACGCCCTGCTGGAGGGTGCCCCTGGCGTGATGGAGACGCTCTACGGGGATTTTTACTGGGCCTACCAGGAATACCTGTTCGTGCGCACTGGTTCCAACCAGCAGTACCTGCCCACGCGGGACACTTACCCCATGCCCATTTTTACTTCCGCCGAGGGGAAGTTCGCCTGCAAGTATTCCCGGTTCTACATCGACCAGGCGCAGCAAATGCCCGAAGTGCCCGCTTTGACCCCCCAGCAGCTGGCCGCGCTGGATGCGCTGGAGGCCGAGATGGCCAGGCCTAAGTGGCAGTTGTCCATTCCCTACCAGCGGGGTGACTTCGTATTGATCAACAACTATGTCTGTTTCCATGGCCGCACACCGTTCGTCGACAACACCGGAAATGAACAGCAGCGCCGCCACATGTTACGCCTGTGGCTGGCGGTTCCGAATTCACGCGCGCTGGCGCCGTCCTGGCTGCAGCAGGTGTTCTATCAACGGGTGGAGGCCGGCGCCATTCGCGGTGGTGTTCCGGGCCCGGAGTTTTCCTTTGCTGACCCGGTGATTCCAGCCAGCCCGGTGGCTGGACTGCATGCCCATGGCTGAGTCCGGACATGCCTGATGCCGGCAACATACTGGCGGGCAGGCTACCGGGTGATGACCAGCGCATTGTCCTGGTCCACCAGGGGCGGTCGGTAAGCCTGGGAGAGTTCCGGCAGATGGTTGATAGCTATGCCTGCAGCCTGTCAGGCCATTTGCAAACAGGTGACCTGCTGGCCATTGACCTGGCCAACGGGCCTGCCCTGCTGGCGTTGATTCTGGCCTGTTTTCGCACGGGTGTCGTGCCGGTGCCGCTTTCGCCGGCGCTCAAATGGCCCGAGCTGGAAACCATTCTGCAAAAAGCCGGGCCACGCGCCTTTATCACCCGGCGCGTGCTGGACGAATCACAAATCCACAGCCTGGGCAGGTGGGTCGCGGATACCTGGCATATGCCAGGCGGGCAACCCGCCTTTACGGAAACCGAAAAGTCCGCGGTAGTTCGCACGGCACCTTCGGGCCCGGAACGCCTGGCGCTGGTGCTGCATACTTCCGGCTCCAGCGGTTTGCCCAAAGGGGTGATGCTGGCCTGCCGCAGCCTGCGGCACATCCTGGACTACCGCTTGAACCACTGTGAGCTCGGGCCTGGAAGCGTTGCCGTGGTGGCATCCTGTGTCAGCCAGACCGTCGGGCTGTACCAAAGCCTGGCCATGTTGGCCGTCGGCGGCCTGATGGTGCTGTTGGAGTCCTATGAAACTGAAACCCTGGTGCGGGCAGTCAACCAGCACCGGCCCACCCACCTGATCATGGTGGTGGACGCCTGGGACAAACTGCTGCATCACCCCGACATCAACTCCGAAAGCCTGGGCCGGTTGCGGTTTGCCGCAGCGGGTGCGGACAAACTCACACCCCTGGTGCAGCAGCGCTTCATGGAATTGGCCGGTCGCCCGTTGCGCAGCAGCTATGGGTTGACCGAGTCCAGCTGGGCCCTGGTCAATCCGGGCAGCGATCCGCAACACGCGTTGGCCCTGGGCCGAACCAGTGCGGGAGTGGAAATCCGCCTGCTGGACTCCGAGGGGCAGCCGGTCGAAGCCGGCACCGTGGGGCAAATCCATGTCCGCAGCCCGCGCAACATGCTCGGATACCTGCATGACCCGGACGCCACGCGAGCCATCCTGAAGGATGGGTGGCTGACAACCGGTGATCTGGCCTGGCAGGACGACAGCGGCTGTTACTGGTTTGCGGGACGCTGCAAGGATTCCATCGTGCTGGCAAGCGGCGATATCGTCGCGCCGGCCGAGGTTGAAGCGGTACTGAGCAGTCATCCGGCGGTGAAAGCCTGCCTGGTGGTGGCGCGGGAGTCAGGCCGCGGTTCCCTGCTGCCCTGGGCCTGGGTGGTAGCGAGGTGGGAAACATCCGCCGCTGAACTCCAGCACTTCCTGCAGCAACGGCTGAGTGACCACAAAGTGCCGGTGGGCTTTGAGTTTGTTCCATCGCTGCCGGTGGGATTGTCCGGCAAGGTGCAGCGGCCTGCTGCGTTGCCCGCGGCCTGAGGTGCCGGTGGACAGCGGGTTGGCCATGAAGCTGGACCTGGGCCATCCCGGGTGGCGGGACTATGCCGCTTCGTTGCAGCAGCTCGGCTTTCGCGCCGGAGTGCCACAGCGTCCCCCTGCCGTCGCGGACCTGAACCGCCTGCTCGATCAATATCCTTCGCAGCAGGCCGGCAAGGCGATACGATTTGTCGCGGCGGGGCAATTGCCGGCAATCTCCTACGAGGAACATATTTTCGACACCGGTGAAATCAGTACGCGTGAAAACAACTGGCACGACGTGTTCAATGCGTTGGTGTGGATGCGTTTTCCCCGGATCAAGTCGGCCATGAATGCCCGTCACTGGGCGGAAATCCGTAGCGGCCATACGCGCGAGCGTGGCCTGGTGCGTGACGCCCTGACGCTGTTCGATGAATGCGGCGTGATTGTGGTGGGCAGCCACCAACCTGCAGTGAAAGCGCTGGCAGAACGCAACTGGCAACAGCTTTTTGGTGAACACCGTTCTGCCTGGCAAACTGATATCAGGGTCTTTGTGCCCGGACATGCGCTGCTGGAAAAGTTTCTGCAGCCTTACAAGGCAATCACGGCGCAGGTGCTGGTTTTTCGCTGCGAGGCTGCATTTCTGCAACAGGACGATGATGCGCAGGCCGGGCAGGTCGACCGGTTACTGGCTCAACAGATCGGTGAGGCCAGGGTGCTCAATGCCAGCGCGGAATTGTCGCCCCTGCCACTGATGGGCATTCCGGGCTGGTGGCCGTCAGGTCCGCAGGATGAGGCGTACTACGCCGATAGCCGGGTGTTTCGCGCACCGCCCGAGGACTTTCGTCCCGTTGAGATACATCCACTGGAGCAAGCTTGATGAGCCAGTCCAAAAACCAGGAGTCAGTGGTCCATCGCGAGAGCCGGTCGCGAGGCGTTTTCCGCATCGGCGATTACGCCAGGATGACCTACACCCGGCCCAGCGAGGGAGTGATCAAGGTCGATCACACCTTCGTCGACGAGGCCTATCGGCGTCGCGGCCTGGCGCACCGGCTGTATTTCGCCATGGTGGATTTTGCCCGCCACAACCAGCGCCAGGTCATTGCGGTCTGCCCGTTTGTGACCGAAATGTTTGAACGGAATCCGCAGGATGCGGATCTCCTGGCGCCCTGAGTCTTCCTGCCGTTGTGATCCATGGGCAACGTCCGGCGACTGCTGAGGAATGGCTACCACACCGCCAGCAGGCGAATCCTCCATCCGCACACACCGCAGCCACCTGTGCTGCTGGGTGAGCCGGTAATGATGCCAGGCTGACCGGTTGCGGGATTCACCGGTCACTCGTCCCGGCGCGCGCGGCCACCAGCTGGCACAACTTGACCAGCCCCGGGTGGCTGATTTTCGAACACAGTTTTTGGAATGGCTCAGTGAATGGCCGCTCCCGCCAGTTCAGGTAGCGGGCATAGGCTGCCTCGTCATGGCTTAACCGCAACAGATAGTCCGCCAGTTCCTTCGGCCCGGAAAAGTCTGCAGCGTTGATGTAGCAATCCACTACCGGCGCGAACTCCGCGATGTTCGGCGCCCCCAGGTAAACCGGCACCGAGCCCGCCAGCAGTGGCTCATAGAATTTCTCGGTGACGTAGTCCGGGGCGATTGCGTTCTCAAAGGCGAAATTGAACCGGTAGTTCGCCAGCGTCCGCATTTTCGTTGCCCGTCCCTGGTCGTCGGGCAGGACGCGGTTGCCGCGCCTGCCGTACTGGTGCACCTCGATATGCCGGGACAAAGCCTTCAGGTAATCAAGGCGCCCGCTGCGGTCCGCACGGCCACTGATGAATGAGCACATCAGGTGTTGATGGTCCACCGCCGGCAGGGGGCCGGGGCGCTGTTCCCGAATTTCCGGAGGCATGTAACTCACCATGATGTCGGCATCCTGGCGATGGCTCAGCCTGAGGTCGAACTGGCACATGAAGCGAGCGCTGCGCAGGCGCCGGTAGTGCTGCTCACATTCCATGTACCAGGCCACCCAGCGCTGCCCTGCCGGCTTGGGCGGCATGACCAGCCGGCGCAGCGAAGGCAGGTGGAATATCACCACGTCCGCCTGCTTCAGGCGACGCCTGTCCTCGGTGAACTCGATTCCCGGCGGGATGGCGGACTCATCCAGCCCGGGAGGCTGGCGAAACATCCGGTTGTAAAGAAGGATCAGCACAGGCGCTCACCGCAGGATGCCGGCTTCGGCATCGGGGCTGGTCCCGGGCAGGTAGCCCAGCCGTTCCATCAACGGCCCTGACCGCTCCTCGATGAGCTCGACGGTATCGGGCTCAAGCAGGTTGCGGTAATCACCGATGATGCCTTTGCGCGGCTCATGGCCAACCAGCCTGAAAGGCTTGCGCGGCCACCAGGGCTGTTTCCAGCCGAAGTGGTCGGCGATTCGCCGCAGGGTTCTGGCCGGCCTGCTCGAGAGATCCTCATAACGCACCA
>CBFGWJ010000124.1:0-6332 GCA_965652335.1 uncultured Gammaproteobacteria bacterium
GGAAATTCTCGGTAGTACCGTCCGGGTACCAGATGATGACGCTGGTGCGGCCGACCTTTTTCGCCAGTACCAGTGCCTCGCGACCACCAAGAATCTCAATTTCCAGGACCTCGCTTTCTCCCACGGCAACGCGCGCGATGTCCTGATTGAATACCAGTCGCGAGTGAGTCCACTGCGTGAGTTCCCGTGTGAGTGGAGATTGCCTTCCATCCGCGGTCTCCACGTACACCAGGCCAGTCTCTGCGCTGACTTGACCGCATAAGGTCAGCAACGCCAGCACGAGAAGGATGAATCCTCCAAGTTCCTGGTAAGTGCGACTGCCGCGTATTGTTTGATTTATGGTCATGCCAGGGTCTCCCAATTGCTCATCCAGATGGATGCAGTACAGTTTCGATGCAGAGGCTAGTCGTCGGAGTTTGCCAGCGTGAAAATTTCCACCCGGCGGTTCTGTGCCCGACCTTCTTCGGTTGCATTACTCTCTAGTGGACTGGTTGCGCCCTTGCCGCTCACCTCAAACCTGAGTGCGGACAGGCCACGGCCCGACAGGTAGTCAGCCACGGCCTGGGCGCGTCGTTCGGAAAGTTCCTGGTTATAGGCGGCTGCACCAGTGGAATCGGTGTGCCCGATGATGCGCAGGCCGGTGATTTCCGGGTGGGCGAGTATCTCAACGGCCGCTTCGTCCAGCCGTTGCTTCATTAACGGCTTCAGTTCGGCGCTGTCCCAGTCGAATTCATCGTTGACAAGGTTGATGACAATGGCGTGGGGAACTCCCGCGCCTGCCGGGCAGCCGCGGGCACAGACGGTTGTTCCCGGCTCGCTGTCGGGGCACTCGTCCATGTAATCGGGTATGCCGTCACCATCAGTGTCCCGGGGACAGCCATCGGGGGTTACGGGTATGCCGGCGGGAGAGGGAGGACATTGGCCCGGGCCGGTCAGAACGATTCGTGTGTCGCCAATCGCGTACGCCGTGGAACCCCAGGCCGCACTGCCAACGACAAAAGCGAAAAACACCCCTAAAACAAAACCACTAGCAGACTTATCCATGTCTTGCAGACCCCCTTATCCCTGATGTGCCACCAATTACCGAAGGCTATTGATGACGCGCTATCCCTGCGATGTTCAGATTTGCATTTGAGTGAAACTCAAAAGTGACATGGGGCTCGACCGTCGCAGGTACCTCTTGCACTCAACTTCCCTTGTAGTCCACGAGTGCTATCCACGAGCCAGACCCAAACTTGAACCCGAACATTTTTCAGCGCTGGACCATAACGCAATTTCGTCGCCTGATGCAACCCATATGGGCAAAAAAATCAATTTTTTTTACACCCCTGTGCGGGTGCCTTCAAAGCCTGGTGTTCAGGCAAGCGGTGTTGCGATGTAGCCGGACTTGGGAGCGAAATTTCAAATGCCGGAAATCCGGTCTCAGGAGTGTGGTGTTCAAAGCGATACCGAGATTGCTGAAAATTACCCGCGCGTACTGAGGTGCAGGCAGGTGAGGCGTTCGAAGCTAAACCACTTCCCGCTGGCCTTCCCGGGGCAGGACCGCGACGGTTGTGCTGCCGAGCCTTTCCAGCTCAGTGGCGCAGAATTCCAGTTTGCGCTCGATGGCTGCATCGTCCTGGCCGGGATCGTGGTGGTGTATCCACAGCCGCTCGGCTTCCGCCAGGCTGGCCAGGCGGCAGACTTCCGACAACGGCGAATGTCCCCAGTGGACCTTGGTGGCATATTCCTCGTCAAAATAGGTGCAATCGTGCACCAGCACATTGGCGCCGCGGCAGAAATCGGCCAGGCTGTGCAGGAATTCCTCGTCGGCAAATTCCGAATCAGCGTGGTACAGCTCGTTGTCGGTGATGTAACAGAAACTCTTGCCACCATGGTCAACCCGGTACCCCAGGCAGTGTCCCGGGTGTTTGAGCAGCATTGAGCGTACCTGGATGCCGTCCAGGTTCAGTTCCTGTTCGGATATTTCATGGAAACTCACATTCGCGCCGAATTCGCGTACGGTGACCGGAAAGTAGGTGCCGTCCATCTGGGCCACGATCAGCTGTTCAAAACCCGCGGATTCCTGCGCGCAGCCGTGCACCCGCACCACGTTTCCGGGAATGTACAGGGGCGCGAAAAAAGGAAAGGCATTGATGTGATCCCAGTGGGGGTGCGTGATCAGCAGGTCGATGTTCAGGTTTTTGTTGCCACCTTTGAGCATGTCCGAACCGCAGTTCTTGATGCCGGTACCGGCGTCAAATACCAGGTGGCGGTTGTTGGAAAACTGCAGCGAGTAGCAGGAGGTATTGCCGCCGAAACGGATGAAACCCTGCTGCGGAACGGGCAGTGTGCCGCGCACGCCCCAGGCAGTCAGTTGCATGGTGTCCAGCGACTGGATGATTTCGTTGAACTTCTCGATGGTGAAAGGTTTGATGATGTAGCCGTCGGCCCCCAGCTTTTTTGCATTGTTCCGGTCTGCCTCGTAGGCCTTGGCGGAAGCCATCACGATACGGACATCGTCGAGGCTCTTGTCCTTGCGGATCATGCCGCACAGCTCAAAACCATTGATACCCGGCATCATGACATCACAGATCACGACATCAGGCTTCAGTTCGCGAACCAGTTCCAGTGCTCCTTCCGAACCCTGTTTGCCTTCGGCCTGGTAGCCCGCTCCATGCAGGTGCTGCAGGGCCACGCTCAGCGCCATGGTACTGTCGTCGATTACGAGAACCCGAAGTTCCTGCAGTTTCATGATGGCCTTACCTGTGCGCAACCGGCGCTCAAGCACGCGAGTTGAAATTGCAGGCTTACATTCTGGAAGTGCATGAGTGTCCCCTCGGAACCCGGTTCCTGTCTCGCCACTGCATCAAGCCTGGAAAATCCGGCCGAAGGTGCGGTTAAGCCTGTTCAAATTCCGGTCCCGTCGCAAGCACGCCAATTTCAGCTGCCCATAGGATATCAGTAAGGGATGCGCAGCCGCTGCACCGCCGCACATTGGCTTCATGGCTCCCGGTACAGCGCATCGGTCTGTTCAATGGCATCGGTAAGCGGCCGCGCTTCCCATTCGCGGAAGTCGGCATCCTCGAACAGCGCCTGCGCCGGTTTCTGCAAATCCTTTGGCAGTTTGACACCATAGGTTCGAAAACGGGTCATCACCGGCGCATAGAAGGCATCGACCAGCCCGCGCCGGCCGCACAGCCAGGGCCCGGCGTCCTCGTTGCCGGTGCGCAATTGCCGCCACAGCTCAAAGATGCGGTTGATGTCCCTTTGGGTACCTTGCGGCCACGAACTGACCTTGCAGCGTCGCTGTATATTCATCGGCAGGTTGTTGCGCAGGTCGGTAAAGCCGGAATGCATTTCGCACACCGCGGAACGAGCCAGCGCCCTTTGGCGCCAATCCTGTGGCCACAGGTGGGCATCCGGGTACTGCTCCGCCGCCCACTCCATGATGGCCAGGCTGTCCCAGATCACCTGGCCATCCACGTGCAGCGCGGGAACCTTGCCATTCGGGCTGATGGACAGAATTTCGGCAATTCTTCCTTCGCCATAGCCGGGCTGGGCGAGCGAGACCAGTTGTTCCTCGAATGGAATACCAGCCCATCGCAGGCATAACCAGGGACGCAAGGACCAACTGGAGTAGTTGTGGTTGCCTACATAAAGTCTGGCCATGCTGTATGCCGTGTCGGTTGTTATGGTTTGGAAGGCTGAGCATTCCACAAAATGCGCAAAAATCCAACCTGCCGGTAGTCACTGCCGCATGCCGGCGAGGAAAACCCATGCTCCCGGCGGCAGCTTGCCGGGAGCATGGGACAAGCCGGCCAACTGCCGGCGGTGCAACGCCATGTTCAGCTCGCGGGATCCAGCACCAGCCGGCCGTCTTCCACCGGAATCCGGCGGCCCGGGTCGTAATCCAGGTGCAGGGTGCGCTCCTGGCCATCCAGTTCGTAGGTGACATTGAAGCCATCCTGCTCTTCGCGCTGGTCATACACCGTTTTGCACACCGTCTTGATCTGCTGCTGGACATTGTTCTCCTGGATGTTCTCCTGGATCTTGTTGCCGGCATAGCCGCCACCGACGGCGCCCGCCACTGTGGCAATGTCCTTGCCGCGGCCACCGCCGACCTGGTTACCCAGTACGCCGCCAATCACGGCGCCGGCTACGGTGCCGGTAATCTGCTTCGGGTCCTTGACCGGTTTCTGGGTGGTAACCAGCTGTTCGCTGCATTCCTCGCGCGGGATGCTGACGAGTTTCATCGCCGGTTCCGCGGAAATGACTTCCGCATAGTTTCCGGAATCCAGCACCTGGTAGCCGGCCCAACTGCCGATGGCGGTTACAGCGACCGCACCGATAATGCTTCCAATCATCATGCTTCTGTTCATCACTCTTCCTCCTGTCACCCCGGTGGGCGACTGCTGGTTGAAAACGCATCAAAGACGGACACTACGCCCGGTTGCTGGCCCTGGCCCGTTTTCCGTCTCCGGCCCGGCGGCCTGGGAATTGTCTTGCTCCTTCCCGGCCGGCAACGCCGGTGCCTCGGGTTGCCGCAAAGTGCGGGATAAATTCCTGCCGGAGCTTTCCGGCCCGCCGACCCGGAAATCCAGTTCACCGATCAGCTGGTTGGCTGAGGTGACGACACGGACTTTCCACTTGCCTTCCCGTGGTTCGGGAAAGTTCTGTTTGTGCGTCCATGCCCGGTAGCCTTGTTCGCGCCCGCCGGTGATATCCAGGGCAATGTGATCGAGCTCTTCGTCGTTGCGGTACCAGACGTGGTAAATGCGTTCGTCCAGGCCACGCGGCGCGTGAATCGCGGTGAACGCATAAAGACCATCGGCCAGGGTTTCGCTGTCGACAAATTCCAGCCTTTGCAGCGGACTGCGCCGTTCGTCATCCACCTGCTCGGCAATGGCCACCTCGGTCAGCCACAGCGTCGCCGGCGGCACCCACGGCCGGACCCACCAACCCACACCGGCTGCAGCCACCACCAGCAACACGACCGCGCCGCTGTGCTGCCGCCATTTATCCGGCAGGTCGCCCGCTACGCTGGGCAGGGAAACCAGGCCGGCAATCACCAGCGCCCACAGGTAGCTCTCGGTGGTGGGCAGCTGGAAGATGATCGGCAACGCCGTCAGCGTAAGGGCAAACAGGGTGAGGCCATGGAACAGGAAATACAGCCAGCGTCTTCTTGCCAGCCAGCCGTAGTAAAGGGGATCCACGATCGAAACCAGGGCAGCCACCAGCAATGCCGAAGTGAACACCACCTGGCCGCTGGTCCAGGTGGTGGTGGTCAGGAAAAACGGAATGACGAAAAACAGGCTTTCCTGGTGAACCAATTGCGCAACAAAGCGAAAAACCGGTCGCGGTACGTTGATGCCGAACACATGCCAGGCTCCCCGTTTCAGCACATTTTCCAGCAGCAGCCAGACCCAGCTGAACAACATCAGCATGGCCAGCACCCGGGCCAGTTCCGGGCTGCGCTCCACCATCACGTAGCTGGCCACGCCGGAAACGAAACCCAGCAGCGCAAACAGCCACGGATAGCGCTCAACCCAGCGGGTGCCAAGCATCACGCCCTGCTCCAGGAACCTGGAGATCATGGCTGCAAATCACTCGAAGGCGGCGTATCCACCCTGGCCAGCTTCGTCACCAGGCTGAAGATGATGGCCAGGCTGTTCAGGTAATGCAACGCCGGCATGGCCGTCGCGCGATTGGGTGTCTCAGCGGGATCTTTTTCCGGTGAGCGGGCGGCCCCCACCAGGCAGCCGGCGGAAAAAGCCCAGGCCAGCGAGCCCGGTTGCTGCAGACGACTGCGAATGCGGTGGGAGAGGCGTTGCCCCAGCAGGGAGAGGTGAGCACGGTTCAGCCGTGCCGCCCTCGCCAGCGAATCAACCCGTCGCTGTTGCTGCAGCCATTTCATCATCAGTCTCCCGGTTATGGCCAGTGTGAGAACCGCCAGTGTGGGAATCTCGTTCGGTCGAGCCGGCGATCTGGCTGCGGGTGCGGCTGAACTCCAGGTTTCCACTCAGAGCCAGCAAGAAGCGCCAGGCCAGGGTGGCCAACAGGACGTGCAACCCAGCCAATGCCAGCAGCATCGGCCACAGGGGCAGCTGCAGCTGCAGCAGTCCCAGGACCAGCCCGGCCAGCAGAAGGCCCCAGGCACCCATTACAAATGCCGCGGCCAGCAATGCCAGGAACCCCATCAGCGCAAGGCTGGTGGCGGCAAGCCTCGCTTCGGCGAGTGCGAGCCTGGATACCAGCCTGGCTCGTTCAACTGAGGCCGATACCAGTTTGCTTGCCAGCCCGGCAAAGCCGGCCGCGGCGGGCGCTATCGTTGAATCATGGGCCGAATCGTG
>CBFGWJ010000125.1:0-6328 GCA_965652335.1 uncultured Gammaproteobacteria bacterium
ACGCTGCGTGAACTGAGTTTCCAGACCGGTTGTGGCACGCAATGCGGCAGCTGCGTAACCCAGGTTCAAACCCTGCTGCGTGAATGCGTCCGCGAAGAACAAACTGCCGGGGATAGATCTTTCCTGCAGGTGATTGCGGTTTCCTGACCCTGTACTGTTCCTGCGATTCCGCCCGTGAAGTCGCGGCGGCTGCTGTGGGTGGCACAATGATTCTCATTCCTGCAAACCCGTCTTTCGCCGGTTACAATCACTCCGAATATATAAATCGTGTCAATTTGGAGAGTCAGTAATGAAGGGTGACAAGAAAGTCATAGAATTCCTCAATGGCGTGCTGCGCAATGAGCTCACCGCCATCAACCAGTATTTCCTGCATTCGCGCATGTTCAAGGACTGGGGGTTGAAAGCCCTGGGTGAATACGAGTATCACGAATCCATCGACGAGATGAAGCATGCGGACAAGCTGATCGAGCGCATCCTGTTCCTGGAAGGCCTGCCCAACCTGCAGGATTTGGGCAAACTGATGATAGGCGAGAACACCCGGGAAATGCTCGAGTGTGACCTGAAACTCGAAATGCAGGCCATTCCGCTGCTGCGCGAGGCCATTGCCTATTGTGAGTCGGTCAAGGATTACGTGAGCCGCGATGTGTTCGACAGCATTCTGGACTCCGAGGAGGAGCATGTGGACTGGCTGGAAACCCAGCTGGGGCTGATCGAGAAAGTCGGGCTGCAGAATTACCAGCAATCACAGATGCGGGACTGACTTTTCCGCTTTCGCCCCGCTTCTCGCCGGGTATTTGACCAGGCATTGAGATAAGATGCGGCAAACCGCATCTTTGAATCAACCATGTTCAGTCACACCAGCCAACCCTGCACTTTTGAGCGCGACTGCGAAGTCGTGATGATACCCGCTGGTGATGAAGTCACCATTCCGGCCGGGACCGTTGGCTACATCACCCAGGCGCTGGGTGGCAGCTTTACGGTTTTCATTGACGGCAACCTGTTTCGCGTGGCCGGCGTGGATGCCGATGCCATCGGCAAGGAGCCGGTATTGCCGCCGGAGCTGCCGGAAAATGCCACGGAGGATGACGTTGAACAATTGATCTGGGAACAGCTGAAAACCTGCTACGACCCGGAAATTCCGGTCAACATCGTGGACCTGGGGCTGGTATACCGCTGCGACATGGAGAACAACGAGCGGGGTGAGCGCGTTGTGTCGGTGCAGATGACCCTGACGGCACCCGGTTGCGGCATGGGCGACATCCTGGTGGATGATGTACGCTCCAAGCTGGAGCTGGTGCCCACCATCAGCCAGGTGGATGTGGAGCTCACCTTTGATCCGCCCTGGAATCAGAGCATGATGTCGGAAGTCGCCCGTCTCGAAACCGGAATGTTCTGATAACGCCGGCAGGCGATTACGTCCACTTCAGTCCAGCAATACGAATTGCTTTCGAGTATCGGCGGTTGCCTGCATGCGTGCATCGAGGGCGCGCGTGAGGTAGATCGTTCCATCCTCCGCGGTCAGCAACAGCTGTTCGATACCCATGCCGCGGGCAACTTCGCGCCACTCTTTCCGGCCGGCAACCACCAGAGCCGTGGCGGCGGCATCAGCACGGGTGCCGTTGGCCATCACGACTGTGGCGGACAACACATCAACAACCGGCCGGCCGGTTCGCGGGTCGAGAATATGCGCATAGCGATAGCCGCTTTCGTCCTCACCGAAGCGCTGGTAATTCCCCGAAGTAAACACGGCTTCGTCGGTATCGATCTCAAGAATGCCGACAACACCACCCAGCGGGTTCTCGATGGCCACCCGCCAGCTCCTGCCCGCGTTGCTGCCGATGGCGCGCAGGTCGCCGCCTGCATTGACAATGGCGTGCCGGATGCCTTTGGTGCGAAGCAGTTCAATGGCCTGGTCAACGGCATAACCCTTGGCGATTCCGCCGAAATCCAGCTGCACCGCTCGGTTGCTGCTGCTGGCCTGCCACAGCCCATCGCCCGCCGGCTGCACCTGGATGTCCAGCGAAGAGGGATGTGTTTGCAGCAGTGCGGCAACGGCTGCTGCATCCGGAACCGGCTGACTGATCGGATAGTCGGACGTGTGGAAGCCCCACAAAGCAACCAGTTTGCCGATGGCCGGATTGAAGCGGCCGCCACTGGCGGTTTCCAGTTGCCGGGATTCAAGCACCAGGTTGGCGATATGACGGTCAGCCTCGCCGTTCTGGCCTCGGGCGATTGCCTGGTTCAGCGTGCCGAGCTTTCCCGGTTCCCAGGCATGCAGGTCGCGATGCATGGCCTGGAACATCTGCTGCATGTCCCGAAACGCTGATTGCGCGGTTGCAGTCTCGGTATCAGCAAGGCTGACTTCAACCAGGGTGCCAAAGACATAAAAGGTTTCGGTTCGAGGCCCGGCATCGGTACAGGCCACAACCCCAAGGCTGATGGAAATCAAGGCCAGCAGCTGGCCTAACGAGATCGGTGCACCCGCCATGGCAGCCGCCCTGTTGGCGAGCGCCATGGTGAGAATCAATCCTGCTGCAGGGCGGTGGCGACCCGCTGGCACTCCTGTTTCAGCGCATCCGGGGTACGGGATCCAAACGTCTCCAGGTATTCGGCAATGGCCGCGAGCTCCGCCTGCCAGGCTTCGCGGTCAACGTCCAGCAGGGCCTGCATGGTTTCCGGCGCCACGTCGATGCCTTCGAGGTTCAGGTCACCGGCGCGGGGCAACAGGCCGATGGGTGACCGTGAGGCACCTGCCTCGCCGCTGCAACGGGCGATGATCCAGTCCAGCACCCGCATGTTTTCGCCGAAACCGGGCCACATGAATTTGCCTTCGGCATTCTTGCGGAACCAGTTCACGTGGAAAATCCGCGGCAGGTTGTTGGATTGCTCAGCAAAGCCCAGCCAGTGCGACCAGTAGTCGCCAAAGTTGTAGCCGCAGAACGGCAACATGGCCATGGGATCACGGCGTACCTTGCCTACTGAACCGGTGGCCGCGGCAGTGGTTTCCGAAGCCATGGCCGCACCCAGCAGCACACCGTGCTGCCAGGATTCGCTTTCCAGCACCAGTGGCACCAGCCGTTGCCTCCTGCCGCCGAAAATGATGGCGGAAAGCGGCACGCCCTGCGACGCCTCGGCCTGCTCGGTCCAGGATGGACAGCGGCGCGCGGAAACGGTGAAACGTGAATTGGGATGCGCCGCCGGGCCGCGGGCCGGGTCGAAGGGTTGGCCTTTCCAGTCCAGTTTGGGTTTCTGCTTGTCCTTGCCTTCCCACCAGGGCTGGTTGTCTTCGGTTATTGCCACATTGGTGAAAATGGTATCCCGGTCCAGCATGGCCAGGGCGCTGGGATTGGTCTGTTCGCTGGTGCCGGGCGCCACGCCGAAAAATCCGGCTTCCGGGTTGATGGCCCACATGCGTCCGTCCTCGCCCAGGCGCATCCAGCAGATGTCGTCACCGACGGTCCAGATTTTCCAGCCGGGATAGGATTCCGGCGGTATCAGCATGGCGAGGTTGGTTTTGCCACAGGCAGAGGGAAACGCGGCAGCGATGTAGTGCACTTCACCCTGTGGATTTTCCACACCCACGATCAGCATGTGTTCGGCCAGCCAGCCTTCATCGCGGGCCTGTTGGCTGGCAATGCGCAGAGCGTGGCATTTCTTGCCCAGCAATGCATTGCCACCATAGCCGGAGCCAAAACTCTGGATTTCCAGGTCGGCCGGAAAATGCATGATGTAACGGTTGTCCGGGTCCAGCAAGCCGGTGGAATGCAGGCCCCTGACGAACTTGCCTTCGCGCTCGATGCGGCGCAGGGCGGCGTCGCCCATGCGCGTCATCAGCCGCATGTTGACCACCACGTAGGGGCTGTCGGTGATTTCCACGCCGCAGCGTGACAGCGGTGAATCGATAGGCCCCATGCAATACGGAATGACATACATCGTACGGCCCTGCATGCAGCCCTCGAAATGGGCGTTCATCAACTCGCGTGCTTCGTCCGGATGCATCCAGTTGTTGTTCGGGCCCGCATCTTCTTTCACGGGTGTGCAGACGAAGGTGAGATGCTCAACGCGCGCCACATCATTGGGATCAGAGCGGTGCAGGTAGCAATCGGGATGAGTTTCCGGGTTGAGCCCGACCAGGGTGCCATTGGCCAGTTGCAGTTCGATCAGCGCCTGGTTTTCTTCCGCAGTACCGGTACACCAGTGAATCCGGTCTGGCCGTGTCAGTGCAGCTACCTGGTCAACCCAGGACTGCAGTTCCGTGAGGCTGGTCACAAAATATCCTCTTTCATCAAAATACCGAGCCCTGGCTGGGACGCCCAAGGGCCTCGCAGCATAGTCGCTCATGGGGTTCAATTCAACGCTGTAAAAATCCGGCCCGGTAATCGGTTCATGGCCGGGTCAGGCGTGGTTCTCAGGTGGAATGAGGGTGGCAATCACATGGTCGATGTATTCGTCATATTCCTCACTGCTGAGGCTGGGCGTCTGGTGCTGCCGCTGTAACTGCAGGAAGCCCAGGTATACCGAGTAGATCAGCCGCGCCTGGTTGCGCGCCTGCGAGGCTGGCATGCCCATTTCTTCGAATGCGGCGCTGAGATGTTCCATGCGGCGGTTGGCCACCCGTTCCAGAACGGGCTCAACCTGGGCATGTCCGGCAGCGGCGCAAAGCTCGCTGTAGACCTCGTGTGTGAGTTTTTCCTTGCCCACCCGGCGGAAAAAGGAAATCAGGCGATCGCGGGGATTGGAAATCTCTCCCAGGGACTTGGCCAGGTTCCGGCTGTCATGCTCCTCCCAACGCTGCAGGGCTTGCTCCAGCAGCGACTCGCGTCCGGAAAAATGCCAGTAAAAGCTGCCCTTGGTAATGCCCATGCGCCGTGCCAGGGGTTCGACTGCCAGGGCCTGCACGCCTTTTTCCGCGATCAGCTCAAGGGCTGCGCGCTCCCAGTCGGCGGCACACAGGGTGGATCTTTCGCTTTTCTCCAGTAATGAACCGGCGGGCTTGCTGCTCATGTATTACTCATCTTCGCTGGTGAACGCCGCCAGGCGTTCAACAATTCTGCTTCCAGGTTTGCTGTCAACCGGGCGGCATTCGTCAAGGGCGACTGCATCAGCCTGCTGCGCAGGTTGGCGCGCAGGTCCTGAAGTTCATCCGGGTTTGCTGCCAGAGCGGTAACGATCCCTCGTTGGCTATTTTCGTCGCTGGCGACCAGACTTTCCAGCCCCACAGCGGACATAAGGCTCAGCCCAACCCGCGAGCGATGGTCAGGCCCTGTTCGTGACACCACCGGAACCCCCATGAACAGGCTGTCGCAGGTGGTCGTCGTGCCATGGTAAGGGAATGAATCCAGGCTGATGTCGACTTGCTCGTAGAACCGCAGGTGCTCCTTTTGTGATGCGGTCTTGCCGGCGAAAAGCAGGCGGTCCTGGTGGATTCCGTGTTGCTCGAACAGGCCGCGGATTTGCGCCCGGGGGGCGTCGAAGTCCATGCCAAAATTCTTGATCAACAGGCGTGAACCGGGAAGCTGCTGCATGATTCCCGCCCAGTGGCGCAACAACGGCGGGTTGAGCTTGGGCAAAGCGTTGAAGCTGCCGAGGGTGATGTAACCGTTCCTGAGGCAGGGGGCCTGGCTCACCGCCGGTGAGGGCAAGGGCTCCGGAGCAGCAAAACACAGGAACGGCTGGGGCAGGCGGAGCAGTCTCTCCGAGCAACAGGGCTCCGACTGGCCGGGTGGGTCCGTCAGGCTGTCAACGACTCGATAATCCATTTGCGTCAGCCCGGTGGTATTGGGATAGCCGATCCAGTTGAGTTGCAGCGGAGCAACCCGCCGGGAAAGCATCGCCAGCCGGTGGCCATTGGTAAGCCCGTTGAGATCCACCAGCACATCGATCTGGTCCGCCAGGATCAGGTCCCCCAGCTGGTCATCACTGAGCTTGGCTGCATGCCTGAAGTGCTCGGCATGCTGCCGGACACGTTGGGTCAATTCGTCAACCCGACGGTGGGTGTGGTAAGCAAAAACCTCGAAGCGCTCGCGGTCGTGGTGTGCCAGCACGGGCAATATGAAATGGGCCACCGAGTGCTGGCGGAAGTCGGATGACACATAAGCCAGGCGGATGCGGCGGGGTTGCTCATTCCGGTTGAGAGCGTGTCGCGTACCTTCAGGTGGATGCGTGCTTTCCAGCCAGTTCGCGGCCCGTAAGTGGGCCTGGAAAATCTGCTCCGGGCTTTTGCTGTAACTGTAGTTATGGGCAAATGCGTGGTTGAATTGGGCCAGCAAATGTCCCGGGTCCAGTTCGATCGCTTTTTCAAACAGGCCGATCCGCCGGTCGTCGGCGG
>CBFGWJ010000126.1:0-6288 GCA_965652335.1 uncultured Gammaproteobacteria bacterium
ACAACCCGCGAAGCTGCTCGCGCACACCATCAAGCAGATCTACCACGAGATTGATTTTTTCAGCCGTCGAATCCGGGCAGTCCCGCGCGATGCGGGCAAGCTGCAGATAGACCGCCGCCAGCATCTGGGCCGATTCGTCGTGCAGCCTGTGGGCAATACGCCGCGCTGCTTCTTCCTGGGCCTGGTAAAGAGCGCCAGGTTCCACGGCGCCAATGGCAGCCGTATTGTCCACAGCCACTTGTTGTCTGGTGTCGGGGTTCTGCAGAAATCCGGTTTTGACGGAACGCAGCAGGCGCTTCGGCTGATGCCGGAAGGCGCTCCGCGTGGCAGCGCCAGTGAGAGTGATGGGATAGAGTGAATATCGGGGAGCAGGAGATACGCCGGTGTGTCCCAAAGAGCTCTTGAATTGCGATGTTTGCACGAGTTGCATGTCCGGATCCTGGCCTCAGAAAATTTACTGGAATTGCAGAATTAACTGACTATAGTTTCTTGCAGTTCCAATCCATCGTCTGTGCGCCAGGGCACGCAACGCCTCGACATGCGGTGCCCTGCTCCCACTTACTGGTTTCGAAGCAGTGAATATCAGGACATCTGTCGGCGCTTCGGGAACCCCGTCCGTGGCAGTGATTTCCTAGGCGCAGATGCTGACATTGACTTGTGTCCCTCTGCCCAGCTTTGTCTTGATATCGAACCCATCCACAATCAAACGCAGGCCGCTCAAACCCAGGCCAAGCCCGCCCGACGTGGAGTACCCACCCGCCAGAACTTCCGGGAGGTTTCCGATACCCGGCCCGTGATCCAGCGCTGTAACGCTCAGTTCAGTGCCACCATTCAAACGGGACAGCACGAGCTCACCGGCTTTTGCATACAGCAGGATGTTCCGGCCGAGCTCCGATATCACCGTTGTCACCAGCGCGATCCGGCTATTCGAAAATCCCATCTTCCTGACCAGTACGGTGCCATTCTGGCGTGCCTCTACGATGTCTTCGTTGGACCTGATGGTGATCCGCGTTTCGGGAGCACCCTGGTCTGCTGCACGCCGCGCCTCCGCACGTTCGCTGACGCTGGCTGACCAGGAGGCGAGGTGTAAGCGGCCGCGTGGATTGTTGACCGGGGTTCGCATGAGTCGCGTTCTGTCCGACAACCTGTTTCCGATGATTTCCATCATGTGTTTCCTGTGTTTCACGACCCTGGCGGCAATGAAACGCCATCCGCGCCGGGCCACAACGCAGGACCCAGTCACGATAGTGGTATTCGAGCGTGGCAGACATCAGGTACTGGACCCAATCCAACCCGGATATACATCGCATCGGGACAAGGAATTCACGGAGCAGAACCCGGGATTTTCCATGCTTTCAGGAAAACGTTACTCAATCGTTACATGGATGAAATGAGAGCGTTGCACAGGCGGGGTATAAAGCGTTTTGCACCAAGGGGATTCCAGCGCTGAATTACAGGAAATACCCTAATCGACCATCTGCGGCCAGCAGTGAGGACCCTTATGAATCTATTTCTTCGTTATGACTTTCTTGCCGGTAAAGCGGCCCATACTCTCGCGCAGGCCGGTATTCTTGCCCTGACCTGTTTGTTCACCGCCGCGCTTTCGGCCGCGGAATTTACCGGGGGATTCCTTGAGCACCCTGCGTCCGCCACTGCTCGGCCGTTGATGACCGGATCGCAGATCCAGAGCCTGCTGCCAACACGTGGCAAGTTCAACTTCCCCGCACCTTATCACACTCAGGGAGTTCGACTCACCAACGCCAGTGATTGTGGCAGCAAGGACTGCGTCAATGACCTTGGCTATTCCTACTGGCGGAATATCAATAACCATGTCGGCGAGGAATCCATGCTGATCCTGGTGGGCATGGACCGGAGCCGTGGCGGCGCCGGCCCCTCCCTGATTGCCTACAATAAAATCACCGATGAAGTGATCAACCTCGGACCCGTGCTGCCGGACTCCAACCCACTCAGCTGGTCTACGGGCGAGGGTTGGTACTTCAGTGCCAACGAACCGTACACGATTTACATGAGCAGTGACTCCAGGCTGCTGCGCTATGACGTGGTCACCCTACAATCGCAGACGGTGTTTGACCTGAACGCACTGCTGGGCAGCGGCTATTACCTCTGGCAGGTGCACTCCAGCGCCAATGACAAGGTACATTCCGCTACCGTTCGGGACAGCGCCAGCTACGCCATGCTCGGCTGTATTGTGTACCTGGAAGAAACCGGCCAGCACAGGTACTACATCAGCCAGGGCGATTTCGATGAATGCCAGATCGACAAGAGTGGTAACTGGTTGCTCATCAAGGAAGACCTCGATGGCAGGGACGGTGAAGACAATCGCATCATCAACATCGCCACCGGGCAGGAACGCGTCCTGCTTGATCGTGACGGAGCAGCGGGCCACTCCGACATGGGCTTTGGTTACATGGTCGCCGCTGACAATTTTGCCAACGATGCGAACACCCAGAAAGTCTGGGATTTCAATGCGGACCTGCTCCAGGGCGTCCGCGTTTACCACAATGCCGACTGGAATGTTTCGGCGCCGTCGCATGTCAGCCACAGCAACGCGATTGCCGGAGCATCGCCCGAAAGCCAGTTTGCCTGCGGCAGCAGCGCCAATCGCATCAACAGCGCCCATGCCAATGAAATCATCTGCTTTCGGCTGAACTCCACCGACGAAGCCCTGGTTGTGGCGCCTGTAATGACGGACCTGAACGCGGCCGGTGGCGGCAATGATTACACCAAGTCCCCCAAAGGTAACCTGGATGTTACCGGCCAGTATTTCGTCTGGACCAGCAACATGGGTGGTTCCCGGCTGGATGCCTTCCTGGTCAAGGTGCCGGGCCACCTTCTGACGGGCACGATCACGGGACCGGCGCCGACACCGACACCGACGGAACCTCCCCCAGCATCGCCCACGCCTGAACCTGTGCCGGTGCCAGGATCCCCAACCCCAGCATCCGCAACGCAACTGGTCTGGACCGGCCTGGTCAATGCCACTGTCAATGGCACTACCCTGACCAAAACGGGCGGCTGCGATGGCTGTTCCGATGCAGGCGCAGTTTCGCAGCAGGAAATCAGCTCGGGTGAGACTTATATGGAATTTACTGTCGATGAGACGCAGAAGCTGCGTTACGTCGGCTTGTCCATGAAACAACCGGGCACTGGCCCGACGCAGATTGATTTCGCCCTGGCCTTGCAGGCCGGGTACGCCGAGGTGCGCGAGAACGGTGCGTATCGCAGTGATACGTCCATCAGCATCGGCGATGTGCTGCGAATCGGGGTTGCGGGAGGCACCATCACCTACGCGCGCAATGGCGCCGTGTTCTACACCAGCACTGCGGTGCCTGCCTACCCCCTGGTTGCCTATGCCACCCTGTTCTCACCGGGCAGCTCGGTCAGTAATGCCAGGTTGACGGTCGCCACAACCGCTCCTGCCAATCCTCCGGCGGATGGAGAAGAGACCAAACCCCCGGCAGGAGGTGATACGACGTCAACGCCGAGTGTTGCTGCCGTCAATTGGCAGAGCCTGGTCAAAGCGGTGGTCAAGGGCACTACGCTGGCCAAGAAAGGCGGCTGTAATGGTTGCTCCGATGCCGGAGCGGTTTCCGGGCAGAGCATTGCGGCGGGAAAAAATGGCTATCTGGAATTCACCGTTGATGAGGCCCAGAAACTGCGCTACGCGGGGCTATCGGAGAAGCAGGCCGGCACCAGTTCCGGGAAGATTGAATTTGCCCTGGCCCTGGGAGCGGGTTATGCCGAGGTGCGGGAATTGGGCATGTATCGCGCTGACATCGTCATCAAGACCGGCGATGTTTTACGCATCAGCGTGCAGCAGGGCGGGGTCAGTTACGCCCACAATGGGCAGGTTTTTCATACCAGCGGTGTGGCGTCAACGCACACCCTGCATGCCACTGCCAGCCTGCTCTCCCGCGGCAGCACCATCAATAATGCGACGATCGCCGCTGTGGACTGACAGGTCCGATGACTCCTTGAACCAGGCTACCGTTCTTCTGATACCCTCATCGAAATCGACCGTCGGCGAATAGCTGAGCAGCCGGCGGGCTTTTTCGATGGAGGCCTGGGAGTGCTTGACATCGCCCACGCGCCGGTCACCGAACACAACGTCGGCATTCTGCCGCAAAGTGGATTCGAGCCGGTTCAGTAATTCCAACAGGGTCCAGCGTTCACCGCAGGCGATGTTCAGCGCCTGTCCGGCCAGGCCGTCGGCCGGCATGGCCGGGTTCGCCGCGGCAACATTGGCCTGCACCACGTTGTCGACATACGTAAAATCGCGGCTCTGCGAGCCATCGCCATGAACCCGGACTACTTCCTGGTTGAGGATTCCGTGGAGGAATTTCGGGATGACGGCGGCATACTCTGAATCGGGGTCCTGCCGCGGACCGAACACATTGAAGTAGCGTAAACCCACCGTTTCCAGGCCGAACAGCTTCCAGTACATGGCTGCATAATGCTCACCCACCAGCTTGGAAATGGCATACGGCGAAAGCGGCGCAGCCGGCATGCTTTCTTCTTTCGGCAAGGATGCCGAGTCACCATAAACCGAAGACGAAGAAGCAAACACCACGCGGCGCACACCGGCCTTGCGGCTGGCTTCGAACACGTTCAGGGTTCCGGTTGTGTTGACCTCGTGGGTAGTGAGCGGGTCCTCGACCGATCGCGCCACCGAGCAGAGCGCCGCCTGGTGGAATACGGTATCCACGCCCTGCACGGCTTCGGTGACGCAGGAATAATCCCGGATATCCCCTTCGATCAGCCGCACTTCAAGGTCCTGAAGATTGTCGCGTTTGCCCGTGGAGAAGTTGTCCAGCACGATGACCTCGTCGCCGCGCGCTGCGAGAAAGCTGCTCAGATGAGAGCCGATGAATCCGCCACCGCCGGTTACCAGGCATTTCATGGCCCCGGCCTCGCGGTCGCGCTGTTCCCACAGACGGCTGGTCGATCAAAGTGGTTGGGTCCGGTGGGCACCTTGCCGCCGGACGATATCGGTATGAATGGATGCATGTTGTATCTCCTGAAATGAAGGTCCTGGAATGAAGATGGAAGGGCAGATCCGCGGCACAACCAGCACACGCGAACCTGAATAAACGGGGTCAGGGCAGGTCCGGCTTTCGGTTGCCTGCCCAGGTAACCTGCTGCCGACCACCGATGAAGCGGCCGAAGCCTGCAACCGTGGCCCCATTGAGCAGGCAGAAAGCGTGGGGCACCGAGAGCAGGGGCGTTTTTCCCGCAAACCGGGGCGCCAGGTGGGCGAACAACGCCGCGGCGTAGAACAGCAGCTGGAGCGCGAACATCACCTGGTAGAAAAGCAAATCCAGCAGGAGAAGGTTTGTAGCCAGCACCACCACCAGCAAGGCTGGGCACAGCAGCCGCAACAGCTTGTGTGATACCGTCTGCAGCCACAGCCGGTTGGCGAAAGGATTGAGTAGCCAGGGGTGCCGGACCAGCAGTTGGAAGTTGCCGGCAATGGTTCTTACCTTGCGTCTGAACTCCGCGCCAGGACTGATGGCCAGGGGCTCAGTCGCAATGGCGCCGGACTCGAACAGCACCCGGCAGCCCTTGCGGACGACCTGCATCGGAATCAGTACATCGTCGAGTATCGTGTCCACGGGAATGGGCTGGTAGAGTTCGCGTCGAAGCGCATACAGGGCGCCGGTAACGCCCACGGTCGAATCGACGCGGCTTTCATTGAGGCGGATGAATTTTTCGTAGCGCCAGTAGAAAACGACACCCTCCATGCTGCCAGCCGGGTTGCTGCCCTTCGTGGCTTTGGTGGCCTTGTTGGCCTGCAGGGTTTGGTCGCCCCCGGTCAGCACCAGTTCGCCACTGACAGCTCCGACCCTGGCATCAGCAAAGTTCTCCACCAGCACACGTATGGCATTGCGGGCGATGGACTGGCGAACATCCATCAGCACCACGATCTCGCCGCGCAGCTGCGGAAGCACGTCGTTCAACACCGAAGGCTTGCCGCGATGCGCATCAAAAGCAGTGACCCGAACGCCTGTTTGCCGGAAAGCGCTGGCCAGCGCCACCGTTGCATCGCTTGAGCCATCCGAGGCGATGACAATTTCGAGCCGGTCCGCGTCGTAGTCCAGTTCAAGCAGGTTTTCAATCCGCTGCGCAATCCGCGACGCTTCGTTGTGGGCTACCACCACCAGGCTGACCAGCGGATTAATGGCTTCGCGATGGTGGCGCCGGCCAGAAAGCTGCGCCCAGGCCCTTATCAGCAGCGGGTAACCCACATAGGTATAACCCAGCAACAGG
>CBFGWJ010000127.1:0-6260 GCA_965652335.1 uncultured Gammaproteobacteria bacterium
GTTTTGCAGGCCGCGGAGAGCGGGCAGCCGTTGCAGCGTTACATCATCGAATTGCACAACCCGCCCATTGCAGCCTATCGCGGCGAAGAATTGAAACGTGCTGATGGTTCACTCACCGGCGAGCGGCTGCGTCCAGCCACTGATTCCATTTCCCCTGAAGGCAAGCTCGACCTGGAAGCTCCTCGAGTGCTGGCCTATGCCGACTACCTGCAGGACATGCGCGAGTCCTTTCTGCTAGAGGCGTCGGTGATGCTGGGTCGTGTGGTCCGTCCGGAAAAAATATACCAGACGGCCACCAACGGCCTGGCCCTGCACCTGACCGAGGCGGAAGCGGCCGCGCTCGAAGGCTCCAAACTGGTCAGGTCCATCCAGGCCGACCGGGTGATGAAGCTGGATACCGATGCCGGGCCGCCATGGCTGGGCGCGGACGAAATCTGGAACGGTACCGCCGGTTTCGCCGCCAATCGTGGCGAGGGCGTGGTGATCGGTATCATCGATTCAGGGATCAACTGGGAGCATCCGGCATTTGCCGATCCTTCGTCAGGTTACAACTACACGAATCCCTTTGGCTCGCAAAAGGGCCTTTGCAGCCAGCCGGAAGTGCCCTGCAACAACAAGCTGGTCGGGGTCTACGATTTTGTGCAGGATGATCCGAACACCGATGAAGTCGAGGAGAACAACAACGGCCGCGACAACGATGGCCACGGCAGCCACGTGGCGGGTATCGCGGCCGGCAACCGCTTGAATGTCACCCTCAACGGCACGGCGCAGACCTTCATTTCCGGCGTGGCCCCGCACGCCAATCTCATCACCTACCGGGTGTGCTTCGTGGGTGATGTGAGTGATCCCGATGGTGGTGGCTGCCAGCAATCCGCCATCCTTTCCGCCATCGACCAGGCCATTGCCGATGGCATCGACGTCCTCAACTATTCCATCGGTACCGATGCCTTCAGCCCCTGGCAGGGCGGGTCCATCCCGCAGGCTTTCCTGAATGCGCGTAATGCCGGGATATTCGTGGTGACCTCGGCCGGCAATTCCGGCCCCAATGCCAGCACCGTGGGCTCGCCGGCCAATGCTCCGTGGCTGGTGGCGGCGGGCAACGCCTCGCATGACCGCTTGTTTGGCAGCGCGGTGCAGAACCTCACTGGCGGAGCAAGCGCGCCACCTTCGGGCGTGGTGGGCGCCAGTCTCACCGGTGGAATCGGTGTGCGGAAGATTGTTCACGCCAAGGATTACGGTTTTGCCCTGTGCGGCAGCGGGCCGGCGGAACTCGCCGCCAGCTGCGGCGGCAACACCGGTGCCAGCAATCCCTGGAAAGGCCAGACGCCTTTCGACGGGGAAATCGTGGTTTGTGATCGAGGCGAGTACGGCAGGGTGGAAAAAGGCAAGAACGTACTGCTGGCCGGCGCCGGCGGTTATGTGCTGGCCAATACTGATGATGACGGCGACAGCGTGGTGTCTGAAGACCATTGCCTGCCTGCAACGCATCTTGGCGATACTGCCGGCGACAAGTTGCGCGCCTGGCTGGATAGCGGCAGCAATCACCAGGGTTCCTTGTCCGGTTTTTCACTGGTGCGCGATGACAGCTACGGCGACATCATCAACTCCAGCAGTTCGCGCGGACCGGCTACCGGTACGGTGTCCGAGGTGCTGAAACCGAACCTCATTGCTCCGGGCACTTCGATACTTTCAGCCTCGGATGTGGGTTCGGAATTCCGCGTACTGACCGGCACGTCCATGGCGTCTCCGCACATTGCCGGCGCAGCTGCCCTGTTGCGCGCGCTGCACCCGAACTGGAAAGTTTCCCAGGTGGCAACGGCACTGGAAACCACTTCAACACCCGTATTGGCGCGGGATTTTGATGGGCCGGCCGCCACTCCATTCGAGCGTGGCGCCGGACGGCCGCAGCTGGAACTGGCGGCCAATACCGGGCTTTACCTGGATGTAACAGGCGCCGAGTTTTCGGCTGCCAACCCTGCCGCCGGAGGCGTGCCGCGCAATCTCAACCTGTCGGGCATGGTGCACAGCGCCTGCAAGGAAAAATGCACGTTCACGCGCAAAGTCACCGACCAGAAAGGCGGCGGCAGCTGGACGGTGAATGCGGCAAATTTTCCCGCCGGAACCGTGGTGAACATCAACCCCAGCAGCTTCAGCCTGGCCAATGGCGCCTCACGCACCATCACCATTGAAGTGGATGTCCGCAATGCCAACATGATCGGCAAATGGGTATACGGCAACGTGGTGTTTGCCAGCGCCGGCTCACCCAACCAGAGCCTTACCGCGGCTGTTTTCTCCAGTGGCGGCAAACTCCCTGCGGGCTGGAACATCAGCGACGACCGCGATACGGGCACGCAGGCGTTCAATCTCAGCGGCCTGGTTGCATTGCCTGACCTGACGCTCAGGAGTGGTGGGCTGGTGGCGCCCACGCGTACGGTGAAAACCCTCAAGGAAGATCCCACCAGCAGTGGCCTGCTGGCCGACAAGGGCCGCCGCAACATCATGCAGAATGATGATCCCTACGATGGTGGCGAAGGCGTGTTCACGGTGTGGCATAACCTGCCCGCCGGTGGATTGTGGCTGCATGCCGAGACTCTGGCTTCCAGCGCGGATGACCTGGACATGTTCGTCGGTCGCGATGACGACCTCGACGGCATCGCGGACGAAGAGGAGGAGCTGTGCACCAGCACCAGCCCGACGGATGTTGAAGAGTGCAACCTCTACAACCTGCCGCCGGGCAATTACTGGATCGTGGTGCAGAACTGGTCAGGCACGAACCCCGCGGGAGACCAGGTCACGCTGCTGAGCGCAGCGATTGCCAGTTCGACCAGCGGCAACCTGGTGGTGACCGGCCCCGGCATCGTACACGCCACCCAGCAATTCGGCGTGGATGTGAGCTGGCGGAATGTCTCGGCGCTTCCGGGCGACCAATGGTTGGGAGCCGTGGGCATTGGCAGTAGCCGCAACCAGCCCAACAACCTGGGCGTGATTCCGATCCGCTTCACCCGCAGCGGCATTGTTGCGCCACAGACCTTTCCGTTGTTCAGCGGCGAAACCCAGCGCCTGGCACTGGCGGGCAATTCGGCCCATGAACGAATATTCGTTGATGTGCCACCCGGAGCAACCTCATTGAATGTCCAGGCCACCGGTGGCAACGGTACACAGAGCAACAACCTTAGAATCGAACTTTACCGCCAGGATTTCACGCCGGCACTGGTATCACAGCCGTTTGCCAGCCTGCCCGGAGGACTCGCGCAAGTGGCCAGTGCCAATGGCGGCAGCAATGTCGGGCCGAGTGTCACGCTGGGCAGCAATCCGGCGGCGGGGCGGTACTTTGTGCGCCTGTCCAACACCTCCGCCAATGCAGCGGCGGTGACCATCAGTGCCAATGTGCAATCCGGCAAAGGCGGGCTGACGCCGTTCAAAGGCCTGTACCGCTTCCAGCGGTCCAATTACCAGGGTGGCGAGTACAACTCCATCGGCAGTTACAACTACATCCTGTGGTATTCGTTCGACCAGGCTGGCGAGCCGACTTTCTACAATTCCAGCGCTCCGGCGCCGACCGGCAATGTCTGGGTGACCGACCTGCTGCGCTACACCAATGATGGCACCCAGCAACAATCCCAGGTGGTGGGCAAGCTGGCCATGACCTTCATCAGCAATACGGACGTGATCTACTCTTATTCCCTGTTGGGTATCGTGGGTTCAGATCGCATGATTCCACTCGCTCCCAATGTCTGCCCGACGATCAGCGGCTCCAAGAAAAGCTACCATGGCACCTGGGGCAAGCAGCAGGCGGGCCTGGGCGGTGCCACGGTGGATTTGTACGAAACCGCTCAGTCGCACATTCACTACCTGTTCGATGGCATGGGCAGGCCACGCTTCCTGTTGGCATCACCGTATCCGGTTCAATCATCCAGCGATACCACCATGCCAATCCTGAAATACCAGGTTTATTGCGCAACCTGCCCGGAAGCACCGGTGGACATCAGTCCTGTTGGAACCTTTACACGGAATTTTACTTCGGAAACCACCGGTTCCTGGACATTTGATTACCAGGCCTGGTCGCAAACCGTCAAACGTACTGACCAGATCGTGAAGATTTCCGACAAAATCCAGTGCCAGTAAAACCCGGCACTGGCTACCCTGCGGGTCACTCTAAAGGGTACAGCACAGGGCGACTTGGGGTGGCATCTGACTGCAAGGGGCTGAGCTGCAGGTCCAGCCAGTAATCGCCGTCGGGCAAATCATCCGGCACGAAAATCATCTCCGTGACGCTGCGGCTTTTCGCCGCCGGGTCAATGGCCCGGTCATTGTCCAGGCCCCACCAGGTGCGGTGGTTGGCCAGGGTAGGGTTGTCCGCTGCATCCAGTGATGGCGTATCAAGCAGCAGGTGTTGCAGCCCGCTGGCCGCGAGGAAGTGCATGCAGTTCGCATCCAGCACCGGGAAAACGGGTTCGGCTGAGTAATCACGCGAACATTTGGATATGGTGTTGGGCAGGGTGCGGATCACCAGTGCCCCATATCGTTCGAGACCAGAAGGCAAAGCGGCCTGCAGCTCCCCCAGGCTGACGCACGAACCGGATGATTCGGCGTGCAGCGAAACCAGCTTCGCCAGGCAGGGCGTCTGTTCAATCACATCCAGTACGAACAGGTCCTCAGCAAGAATGTGTCCGATGCACTCCGTGTGAGTGCCGTGACAGTGGGGCGTCCAGTCCAACACCTTAACGTTGCAGCTGCCACCGCGCTGCACGTCGCCGGTGAACCCTCCGAGCTCAAGCGCATGGGCGGTCATCGGCCCCGGCGCAAAGAAAGCCGGTTGTGGGCCATCGGGCAGCAAGGGAATTGCAATGGACCGGCCAGCCGAGAGGTCCACACGAAGGCGCTGCCCGCGCCAGTCGAGTTCGGCGATCAATTGCGACGATGCCTGGATCATCATTCAACTCTCAGAAAAATGAGCGGCGATTATACGCCCTGAAACCCCTTCCGCATGGCCAAGGCGCGCCAGTCGCGGGTAGAATGCGCATCCCGGAAAATCCAGGACCACTGTTGAAACGCAGCGATTTCCAATTTGACCTGCCGCCGGAACTCATTGCCCAGCAGCCGCTGGCGCGACGTTCCGACAGCCGCCTGTTGCACCTGGATCGCGCCAGTTCGTCCCTGCGGGACTGCTGCATGCGCGATTTGCCAGCTTTGCTGCGTGCCGGCGACCTGCTGGTTTTCAACAACACCAGGGTGTTGCCGGCGCGCCTCTTTGCTACCAAACCAACGGGCGGCAGGGTGGAAATCCTGGTGGAACGAATGCTGGATGAAACCAATTGCCTGGCACAGGTGCGTGCCAGCAAAACACCCAAACCCGGCAGCACTCTGCTGCTCGAGGATGGCACTGAACTGGAAGTACAGGGCAGGCAGGACGAATTCTTTGTGTTGCGGTCGGAGCAGCAGGGCCTGGCGGCCGTGATGGAGCAGCTCGGGCATATGCCCTTACCGCCCTATATCGAACGGCCGGACAACGAAGCTGACCTGGAGCGTTACCAGACTGTTTATGCCAGCAAACCAGGAGCCGTGGCCGCACCCACCGCCGGCCTGCATTTTGATGAGGAACTGTTGCAGGCACTGGACCAGCACGGCGTGCAACGAACGCAAATCACCCTGCATGTAGGCGCAGGCACTTTCCAGCCGGTGCGCGTTGAAAACATCGAAGACCACCACATGCATGCCGAATACCTGGAAGTACCCGCGGAGGTGTGCGAGGCGATCGCTGCAACGCGTGCTCAAGGAGGGCGGGTGATCGCCGTAGGCACTACTTCCGTGCGCAGCCTGGAAACCGCTGCCGCCAGCGGCGAACTGCAGCCCTTTGCCGGTGACAGCCGTATTTTCATTTATCCCGGTTACCGGTTTCGCGTGGTGGATGGCATGCTGACCAACTTTCACCTGCCGGAATCCACGCTGCTGATGCTGGTCAGCGCGTTCGCGGGTTTGGATGCCATTCGCAAAGCCTATGCCCATGCGGTAGCCCAGCGTTACCGGTTTTTCAGTTATGGCGATGCCATGCTGCTACTCTGAGCAGGTGGAACGAAATCATGGAATTTGAACTGCTGCATACCGACCAGCATGCCCGCCGTGGCAGGCTGCTGTTCCAACGCGGAGTGGTGGACACGCCCGCCTTCATGCCGGTGGGAACCTATGGCACGGTCAAGGCCATGACGCCGGCTGAAGTCAGCCAGACCGGCGCGCAGATCCTTCTGGGCAACACATTTCAC
>CBFGWJ010000128.1:0-6260 GCA_965652335.1 uncultured Gammaproteobacteria bacterium
AAAACAGGCTTCGCCTCATGGCCCGGTGTCCCCACCATTGTCGACGAGAATCTCAGCTTTCACACTCATGCCCGGACGCATCAATTCGGTATCGGCCTGCTCCAGCACGACCGTGGCATCAAACACTTTTTCCGGCTGGTTGATGGAGCGCGTGTGGATCACCGACGCCAACTCGACAATCTCGCCGCGGAACTGGCGGTCGGGTACGGCATCCAGCGCAAAGCGCACCGCCTGCCCGACTTTGATGCGGGCGGATTCGCGTTCGGGAATTTCCAGGTGCGCCTGCAGCTTGGCCAGGTCCGGGAATTCCAGCACGCGCCGGCCCATCCAGACATTGTCTCCTACCGCCAGCTTGCCCTGCCGGCGATCCGTGGCATGGATCACTACGCCATCGCCGGGGGCCTTGACGGCCATGCTGTCGATCGAGCCCTGCAGGCTGGCCACTTCAGCCTGCAACACATCCACTTCGCGCTCAAGAATTTCCACCTCGGTGCGCTGGATGTCCTCATCCTTGAGCACCTCCTGCTGGCGCAGTTCATAATCCAGTTCCGCCAACTGCAGCAGGATCTGGTTTTCGCGGTAGTCACGGTTGGCCAGGAGCTCGGCGGGGATTTCAGCCTTCAGGCGGGCCTTGTCCAGCGCGGCCCTGGATTCCTCAACCGCCAGGCGCGCTTCGGCCAGGGTTTCGCGAGCCACGATGCGGGCTTTTTCCAGCTCCTTCTGCTTCTCGTTCAAGGCATTGCTCTTGTCGCGCATGCGCGTCATCAGTTCCTGCCCGTCGAAACGGAGGATGACCGTGCCCTCCTTCACTTCTTCGCCATCGGGAGCCATGTAGGCGATGGTGTAGTTCCACATATCGGGTATGGACGGCGGCCCAAAATAGTAGGACTGGGACGACCGCAGTTCGCCGGTGACCCGCACTCCACCCGCAATTGCCGCATCTTTTCCACCTTCAACCGCATCCGGCTGGCAAGCTGCCAGGAAGAAAATCAACAGCGCTGCGAAGAAAGCCTTCATGACCCCGTTTCCACCAGTGCGCTCATGCCGGGCATGAACAGGGCATCATCCAACCGGGGAATTTCCACGATTCCTTCGTAGTAAACCGCGTTGCCCCACTCCAGCCGCTTCTCGCCGCTGTCGGAAATTTCCTCGAGCACTCCACTGAACTCGCGCTCCGGCAAGGCATCCATCACGATGCGCACTTCGTTGCCAGCCTTGATATGCGGCTTGTCCACGCCATTGATCCAGACCTTGATGGCGAGGTCGGACGTGTCGGCCACCTGGGCGATCTGGAAACTGGTTTGCACGTTATCGCCCTCCTGGAATTTGGCGCGGGTCCACGGGTGGTTGCCGTAAACCACATAACCCGGCTGCCGCGCCTTCACCCTGAAGCTTTCCAGCATCTCCGACCACCATTGTTCCTGCAGTTCGGTTTTGCGCACGTCCATCTCAGCCTGGCGGTAACGCTCGGCGCGATCCTTCCGTTTATCCGCCAGCAACTGTTCCGCGTTGGCCAGGGCCTTGATGGCCTGCTCCCTGGCCAGCTGGTATTCAGCATGTTCAAGGCCACCAATCAGCCCTGCCGGAATTTCAGCCTTCATGCTGGCCAACTCAAGTGTGGCTTTCGCCTGCTCGAGCTGGAATTCCGCCTGCACCAACTCTTTCTCCACCATGGCCAGGTCACGCTCGGTGCGTGCCCGCTCGGTACGGGTGGTTTCACGCTGGGTTTCCAGTTGCCGGGCTGCTTCCGTGCCGTCAAACTCAACCACCACCTGCCCGGCTTCCACATAGCTGCCTTCCGGCACCATCACGCTGATGCGCGCCTGCCAGTTGGTGGTCAGGGGAACAATGATTTCTTGTGCCTGGCGCGAATACACCTCGCCGGTGAGCAGGAAAGTGTCGGCCCGGGCTGCGCCGGCAATGCAGCACAGCAACAGCATGCCAAACCGCATCGGCCAGCAACGAACCTCAGGCATCGGTGTGTACCGCCTGGGGCATGTCGACGATTTTCCCGTCCATCATGTGGATGGTGCGCTGGGCGAATTCGGCGATATCCGGTTCATGGGTTACCATCACGATGGTCTGGCCATCGCGGTTCAGCTCCTGCAGCAGGTCCATGATGTCATCAGACGTCCGGCTGTCCAGATTGCCGGTGGGCTCATCCGCCAGGATGACCCGCGGCCGATTGATCAGGGCCCGTGCGATGGCCACCCGCTGGCGCTGGCCGCCGGACAACTCGTTGGGCTTGTGATCCAGGCGATCGCTCAATTGCACGCGCTCGAGAAGTGCCCGGGCACGCTGCACATCCTGCTCACGTTCTCCCTGTTCGTGGTACCGCCGCGGCAGCAGCACATTCTGCAGTGCCGTCAGGCGTGGCAGCAGGTGAAAGCTCTGGAAAATGAAACCCATGTAGCGGTTGCGCACCGCCGACAGCTGGTCATCATCCATCTCACTGACGGGCTTCTGGTCCAGCGTGTAGCGGCCTGCGTCGGGGCGGTCCATGCAGCCCAGCATATTGAGCAGGGTGGATTTGCCTGAACCGGAACGACCCATGATGGCGACGAACTCACCTTCGCCGATCTCCAGGTCAAGGTCGTTCAGGGCATTGATGGTTTGGCCGCCCACCCGGTAGGTGCGCTTGATGTGTTCCAGCCTGATCATGCGTATTGTTTGATGGTTGTTTTTTGGTTGGTGACCTGTGCTGTACGCTTCATCCGGACATGGCATTGGACATTGGCAACGGCCCGGAGCCTGTTACTTCGAGGCCATTGTAACCCGCCAGGACCGGCCTGGCGTTCTACCCACTGACCCGGGCTTGCGGCCAAAGTTCTGCCGGGCAATGGGCTCCCGTGCACATGCGATAGCCTGATTCGCCGGGCGATCAAGCATAATGTTCAATCATGAATAAAATGTGAGGCATTTTCTGCCAGAATTTTCCGGCATCCCGTGGTGAAGTGACTATGAACAATGCAACCCAACAGGAAAATTGACCCAACATGAATCCATGGTGGTTTTTCACGGCTGTATTTCTCGCACTCGCATTGGCATTGTGGATGCCGGGGTGGCGCCTGAAACGGGCACTGGACAAGCCCTTTCCCGAAGAATGGGAGGAAATACTGGAGCGCAACATCCAGGTGTATCGCCACCTGCCGATGCCATTGCGAATGCAACTCCGCCAACTGATCAAGCGATTCCTGCACAACAAGAATTTTACCGGCGCCGGCGGGCTCGAAGTGACCGATGAAATCCGCGTCACCATCGCGGCCGAGGCCTGCATGTTGCTGCTCAATCGTTCTTCAGCGGTGTACCCCGCGCTGCGTTACATCATCGTTTATCCCACGGCCTTCATTGCCCGGCACGAGAATCTGGATGAAGCGGGTGTGTCCCACGACCGGGCCCGCGACCTGCTGGGCGAATCCTGGCATAACGGCAAGGTCATCCTGGCCTGGGACTCGGTGCTGAGCGGCGCTCGCAATTTTGTGGACGGCCGGAACGTGGTGCTGCACGAGTTTGCCCACCAACTGGACAGCGAGACCGGCAGCACCAATGGCGCTCCCCTGCTGGCCGGGGCCTCGAGTTACCGCAGCTGGGCTGCAGTGCTGTCGAAAGAATTCAATGAGCTGCAGGAAGATGCCCAACACCAGCGCCGTTCGCTGATGGATCAATACGGCGCCGCCAACCCGGCCGAATTTTTTGCCGTGGCCACAGAGACCTTTTTTGAGCAGCCACTGCAGATGGCGCAATACCACGAGGAACTATTCAAAGTGCTGAAATCCTACTACCGGGTAGATCCGCGCGAGTGGCAACGCGGTTTGTAATGGTGCCTGGGACCTGTTGAATTGGTGCCTGGGACCGGAATCGAACCGGTACGATGTTGCCATCGAGGGATTTTAAGTCCCTTGCGTCTACCAATTTCGCCACCCAGGCATTTTTGAGGCGGGCCATTGTACCGCCCTGCCCCATTGCTTTCACCCTTGGCCGTGGCCTGATTCTGCGCCTGAAATTGCCGTAATCAAGCAAGGTCACGGTGCGTGCGCTGCCGCACAATCGCTCCGCAATCTCGAAATCCGTCAATAAGGCCCCGATTCGACAGCATAAAGGACCACGTGAGTGTGGGCCAGGTTGATTGCAGTTATGCCGGCTTGTTCGCCAGGAAGAGGATATTCCCGCCCAGGTAGCCCGCTTCCTGGTCGGCAAAGCCCAAGACCCGGGCATCCCTGAAGCCGGTTTGCTCCATCAAACTGAGCAAGTCCATGCCAAACGACTGGAAACACAGCACGCCTTCGTCCGACAGCGGGTCGCCATGGTAATCCGGTGGCAAGTGATGCTCGATACTGCCGTCCTCGCGAATGCTGGCGCGGATTTCGGTTGCTTCGGCAAATGAAAATGGTGCGCTGAGTATCAGCCAACCACCGGGCTTCAGCACCCGATGGAATTCCCCGATGGCTGCCACATAATCGGGAACGTGCTCCAGCACATCAAAACTGAGCAGCGCATCAAATTCATTCTCATGAAAACTAAGCGCCGTGACGTCCTGAACCAGCACCCGGGTGCCACAGGCTTGGATCCAATCCCCGGATTTCCTGCCGGCCGCGTACTCACTGCCAATCACAAGCGGGTAGCGTTCCCGAAACTTCTGGTACAGCGGCGTTACCGCCTCGGTGATATAGATGCGTGTATGTTTATCCGGTGCGCACAGGGATTCAAATACATGCATGCTGCTGCGCCAGCGGTTGATGAGGTCGCATCGGGGACAACGCAGGGTTTCCCGCCAGTTGACCACGCCATTGTGTTGCAGGACAGAAAATTCCTGCCGCGATTGGCAAACGTGGCAAAACCCGGCGAGGGACGCAGGAATGTCGCCGGAACCTTCCAGCAAATTCTGCCGGTTTTGGAAGTACCGGAGAAGTTCCGGCAGGGAGTCGGTGTGGATACCAAAACCAAGGCGCTCTGTCAGGCTGGGCTTGTCAAAGCTGCTCATCAGACACCCGGTTTCGTTTGAAAATGGAGGCTAGGGTCGGAATCGAACTGCGAATCCACTTCTTAACTTCGGTACGTTCAGTACCGTTTCTGGATTCGATTGTACGCTCCAGAGGAATCGTAACAATTGACAACGTGATTTCCCCTCGTCTTCATTTTATCGCCCTTCAGGGCGGTAAAATGGAGGCTAGGGTCGGAATCGAACCGGCGTCCACGGCTTTGCAGGCCGCTGCATAACCACTCTGCCACCTAGCCCTGGTCGAAGAATGCGGGATTTCCCGAGCGGCGCATTCTACTATCCCCGGCCGGACATTGCCACGCCTGGCGCCGACTCTTTGATAACCCATTGCGCCAAACCGGGCCAAGACACGTCAAGTGGGCTTCGCAACCAGGGCTTGCAGGCGGCCGCGCATGGCCTGGATATCCGCCGGACGGGTGCGGCAGCAGCCGCCAAACAGGCGGGCCCCGGCGGCATACCAGCCGGCGATGTCAAAATCGGTGCTGCCCTCGCCAACCCAGCAGTGCTCCTGGGCACGCCAGGTTTCGCCGCTGTTGGGGTAAACCATCAGCGGCAATGCACTTCGCTCAAGGCTTTCGAGCAAGCCCTTCACCAGCCCGGGAGCGGTGCAATTGATGCCGGCTGCCACCACCTGCTCGCTGTCGGTGGCGAGGGCGATACATTCGTGCAGTGTTTCACCATGGCTGACGTGAACATCGTCCCTGCAGCTGAAGCTGATCCAGGCGGGTTGGCTGTTCAGGTCAGCAGCGTGCTTTTCCAGCAATTCCAGCAGGACTTCCGCTTCAGCCATCGAAGGAATGGTCTCAAACGCCAGCAGGTCCGCACCGGCCTCGGCCAGCCATAAAAGCCGCTCACGATGAAAGTCCCTCACCTCGCGCCAGCTGGCTGCATAATTGCCATGGTATTCAGAGCCGTCCGCCAGGCAGGCGCCAAACGGGCCCATGGATACCGCAACCAGGGGCCTGGATTTTTGCGCCGGTGTATCGCCGGACTGTGCCCCTGCCCAGAACCGGTCGCGCACTTCAAGTGCCAGCCGGACACCCTGTTGCATCAGGTCGCGCGCCTGTCGAGACGACAGTCCACGGGCCCTGAAGCCACGCTCGCTGGCCTGGTAAGTCGCGGTGGAGATGATGTCCGCGCCCGCGTTCAGGTAATCCTCATGGACTTCGGCAATCAGGCCGGGAGATTCCAGCAGGCAACGGGCCGACCACAGCGGGTCGTCGAGGTCCGCCCCCTTTTGCTCCAGTTCGGTTGCCAGGGC
>CBFGWJ010000129.1:0-6231 GCA_965652335.1 uncultured Gammaproteobacteria bacterium
GCCACCTTTGTCGACATCGACCCGGCCGGTCATGAAGTCCGGCGCAATGCCGATGTGGTCTACCCCTACCAATTTCTTCAGGTAGTCAAACTGATCCAGCAACTGCGGCAGCGTTGCCTGCGGTGAATGCGCAACATCGGCATCCTTCACGCTGCGGGTATGGAAATCGCTGACCGAGGTGAGCCCGATTACACCATTGGTTTTGGCGATGGCTTCGATCAGGCCGTTGGAAATGTTCCTGGGGTTGTCCACCAGCGCCCTGAGGTTGGTGTGCGAGCAGATCACCGGCACGCCGCTGGAGATTTCCAGGGCGCCAAACGACGTGGCTTCGCCGGTGTGCCCACCTACATCCAGCACCAGCTTCTGTTTGTGGATTTCCTCCACGTAACGCTGGCCGGCGCGGGTCAGCGGAAATTCCGGATCCAGGCAGCCGCCGCCAAAAGTGTTGGGGTTGTTATAGGCGATGCTGGCAATCCTGAGGCCGAGCTTTCGGTAGACGCGCAGATTGCCCAACGCCACCTGCCCGCCGGCATCGGCCAGCAGGGGCTCCGCCGACTGCCAGCCGGAAACATGCGCAATTCTGCCCTGCTCGCGTATGCGGCGGATATCGGCAACCGTCCCCGCCTGGACGATGCGGTCGGCATGTTGGTCACAGAATGACAGCAGCCTGGCGAACGACGCCATGCCACCCACGCTCTGGTGCCAGCAGTCCACGCCGCCCGACTCCAGCATATCGAGGTATTCGACCGTCAGGGCCGAGGGATCGAGGCCATCCACGACCACACTGGATTGCTGCAGCGCCCGCGCCTCCTTCACCTTGCTTTCATCCACCGCGGTGGCGCTGGGCGTGGCTACGGCCTGGTCAGCGGAAACCCGCAACACTGGAAGCGCTGCGGCCGCGGACAGAGTGGCCATCAGGTATTCGCGTCGTTTCATGCCTGCATCCTTGGTTTGTCACAGCGGAGGTGGTTGCACTCATCATCATAACGACGCAAGTGCTCCACGCGCCTACCAAAAATGCTAATACAGCATATAAGTCGCGCTAATGCGGAGATCGGAAAACGGGCGATCAGAGGCTGGGCAGCAGCGTCCGTATGTGCTCTTCAAAACTGTTGAGCAGGCGCGAAGAGATGCGCCCGCTGCTCGCCACCGTGATATCGACGCTGGGCAGGTCGGGCAGCCCGCTGCTGGCCGGTATGATTTCCAGGTCGGGCGGAACCGCGGTCTGGGTGAGCACGGTGATCGCCTGGCCTGACCGGACCACGGCGGTCAATCCCGAAATGCTGCCGCTGGCATAGGCGATGCGAAAATCACGATTGGCCTTTTTCAGGGTTGAAGTGGCCGCGTTGTAGTCGAGCGTATCCACATCCGACAGGGCCAGCCGCAGGGGATTCATGTTGAAGGCATCACTGCCTTTCATTCCCACCCACACCAGCGGTTCGCGCCGCAGGACATCTTTCGGCTCGATGCTTTCGGGCCGGGAAATGATGGCGATGTCCAGGGCATGTTCGTCCAGTTTTTCCAGCAAACGCGGAGTGGATGCGCAGATCACCTCGACCAGCACCTGCGGATGCAGGCGGGCAAATTCGCGCAGCAGCGGCGGCAGGAACACCCGCGAATAGTCATCCGGGCAGCCGAGGCTGATGCTGCCGGACAGCGTGTCGCCGGACAGTTCCGCCAACGCTTCGTCATGGGCGCGAATGATCCGGTAAGCGTGCGCCAGCAGCCTTTCGCCATGAATGGTCAGCGTCACGCCATGGGCGCTGCGCAGCATCAGGGTTTGCTCAAGTTCGGCTTCCAGCTTCTTGATCTGCTGGCTAAGGGCCGCCTGGGTACGGCCGATCTGCTCCGCGGCGCGGCTCATCACACCCACTTCGGCGATGACGGCAAAATTGCGCAGCAGGCTTATGTCGAGATGTATACGCATGCAATTAGGTTAACTTATCCGGCATATCAAGACTACTTGTTACCCATTCGCCCGAACTGCTGGCAGTATCCGGACTGTCGATTCCACGCTTTCGAACCGGAGCCAGCATGACTTCAAACGCAATCCATTCGCCATGCATCAATGTTTGCACCCTGGATCGATCCGGCATGTGCATCGGTTGCGGACGCCTGCTGCAGGAAGTTGCGCAGTGGTCGGGGATGACGCCGGCGCAGCAGCTCGAAGTTCGCCAACGCGCCGCTGAGCGGCTTGAAAGATCCCGGAATCATGCACACAGGGAAACGCCCGGGCAGCGCTGAATCCAACCCCTGGCGGCCATTGCCAAAGGTGCAATACAGCCCCTCGAACATAATGCGCGATTATGGGTTGCATTAGACTTATTAGATTCTTTCCGGCTTGCCGGGCGGCTAGAATCGCTGTTCATACCAACGACCATAACCGGACAGTGCGAACAGTGACCAGCGTCAAACAACAAGCCCCAAGCAACCCTTCCGATACCGGCAACAGCGCAACGTCGCAGCTGGAGAACTGGCGGGAGACCACGCTCGCCGCCAGCCTCAAGCGCATGCCTGCGCGCAAGGATGAATTCGATACCCTGTCGGGCCTGGAGATCAAGGATATCTACACGGCCGAGGATATCGATACATCCAAAGCCATCGGCCTGCCGGGTGAATACCCCTATACCCGTGGCGTGCATCCCACCATGTACCGCGCCCGCCCCTGGACCATCCGCCAGGTGGCCGGGTTTGGCACCGCCGAGGATACCAACGGCCGCTACAAGTACCTGCTGGACCATGGCGAGACCGGCCTTTCAACCGACTTCGACCTGCCCACGCTGCTGGGGTATGACTCGGACCATCCCATCGGGCTGCCCGAGATCGGCAAGATCGGCGTGGCGGTGGACACCGTGGATGATGTACGCCTGCTGATGAAGGACATTCCGCTGGACCAGGTGTCCACCTCCTACACCATCAATGCTTCAGCATTCGTGCTGATCGGCATGTACGAAGTGGTGGCCAAGGAACAGGGCGTGGCCGACAACCAGATCACCGGCACTTGCCAGAACGACATTCTCAAGGAATATACTGCCCAGAACGAATATATCTACCCGCCCGCGGACGCCGTGCGCCTGGTGGTGGATACCATGGAATATACGGCCAAAATGATGCCGCGCTACAATGCTGTGAGCGTTTCCGGCTATCACATCCGCGAAGCCGGATCCACCGCCGTGCAGGAACTTGCTTTTACACTGGGCGCAGCGCATTGCTATGTCACCGAGGCCGTCAAGCGCGGCCTGGATGCCGACTTTGTTGCGCCGCGGGTGTCCTTTTTCTGGGACATTCACAACGACTTCTTTGAGGAAATCTGCAAACTCCGCGCCGCTCGCCGCCTGTGGGCGCGCATGATGAAGGATTGGGTAGGCACCAAGGACCCGAGATCGTGGATGATGCGCGCGCACAGCCAGACGGCAGGAGTGTCGCTCACGGCGCAGCAGCCGGACAACAACGTGGCCCGCGTGGCCATCCAGGCACTGGCCGCGGTTCTGGGCGGAACCCAGTCGCTGCATACGAATTCCAAGGATGAGGCCTTCCAGATTCCATCCGAAGGCGCCATCAAGATTGCGGTCCGCACGCAACAGATCCTGGAGCTGGAAAGCCGCGTGGCCGATATCGTCGACCCGCTGGCCGGCTCCTATTACGTCGAAAACCTGACCAACCGGCTGGAAGAAGAAGCTGAAAGCCTGTTGCGCAAGGTTCTGGACCGTGGCGGCATGGTGCAATCCATCGAGGATGGCTTCATCCAGCAGCAGATTGCCGATGCCGCAGCCGCTTACCAGTCGGCACTGGAAGACCAGACCGAATACATGGTGGGCGTGAACATCCACCAGGATGAAGACACCAAGCTGCCGTTCGATCCCTTTGTACTGGATCCAACGGTAGGAGAGCGGCAGATCGCGCGTCTGCAGTCCATCCGCAAGTCACGCGGACAGGCCGAACTGACGGCATCCCTCAAGGAAGTCCGGCAGGCAGCGACAGGCCAGAACAACGTGATGCCGGCGGTGGTCAGGGCCATCAAGGCACAGGCAACGGTAGGTGAAATCTGCGATGTCCTGCGGGAAGTTTACGGCGGATACCGGGCACCCATTGTTTATTGAGTTTACTTACAGAAAGAGAGAGTGATATGAGTCGTCCAATTCGCGTCGTAGTAGCCAAGCCCGGACTTGACGGGCATGACCGCGGGGCCAAAATCATTGCACGGGCATTTCGCGATGCCGGCATGGAGGTCATTTATACCGGCATATTTCAAACCGCGGAAATGATTGCCAGAACTGTGCTGGAAGAAGATGCGGACGTCCTTGGACTCAGCATACTTTCCGGTGCGCACATGCATTTTGGCGAGGAGATCTGCAGACTGATCAAGGAGCAGGCCGCCAGGGAAGTACTGATTGTAATGGGTGGCATCGTGCCGGGCCCGGACATTCCGGTACTGAAGGAATATGGCGTTGCCGAAGTCTTCGGCCCGGGCACGCACACGTCCGCCATCGTTGACTATGTGAAGAACTGGTACGCTGCTCAATGATCTCTTCCCATTGTGGCGGGCTACGCCTGGACAATATCCTGGCTCGGGCAGCGTTTACCCACCCACAACGGGAAGCTGTGGTTTTCCAGGATCAGTCCTGGACCTACTCCGAAGTTCACGGGAACGCTTGCCGTGTTGCCGGCGCCCTGGCAGCCATGGGCATCGGCAAAGGCGACCGCGTCGCCATCTGGACGGCAAACCGTCCTGAGTTCGTTGAAATCCTGTTCGGGATTTCGCAGCTGGGAGCCATCTCGGTTCCCATGGACCACTGGTGGACCTGGGACGATGCCAGGTCGGTCGTTGAGCAGGTACGGCCCCGGGTGTTGATCCTGGATGATCCCCATGCGGCCCTGGCGGCGGAACAACATGAATCCCTGGCGCAAACCTCCGTCGAGCACGTCATTTGCCTCGACGGCGTTTCCCCGGGAAAGGATTTTGAGCTTTATCCGCGAGTCCTCGAGGCCGCCTCGCCATTGCCTGAACCGACATCCGTGGACCCGGAAGACGCGGCGGTGATTTTCTTTACCTCCGGTTCGACCGGCCGGTCCAAGGGCGCGGTTCACAGCCATCGCAGCCTGATGGCGGCCGCCATGACCATGGGGCTGGAGATGCCCCTGCGGGATGGTGAACGCTCCCTGCACTTCCTGCCGTTGTTTTCGTCGTGCATGGAGCATCTCATTCCGCTGACGCTGATGCGGGCAACCCACATCATCCTGCCGAGGTTCGATGCCACCGCCGTGTGGCAGGCCATCGATCAATACCAGGTCACCCATTTCGATGCGATTCCGACCACCTTGCGCCGGCTGATGGATGTCGTCCCGGACACCATTCCAACTTCGTTGAGAGCGGTGACCTACGCTTCCGAACGCATGCCGGTATCCCTCATTGCCGAACTGCATGAGGCCATGCCGAACGTCAGGTTCGCGCAGTTCTACGGCATGATTGAACAGTTGTGCCTGACAGTGCTGGACCCGCATGAGCAGGTGCGCAGGGGCTCGACCATTGGCCGTCCCATGTTGGGGGCGCAGCTGTATGTGCTCGACCCGCACGCGCAGGTTGCTGCAAAGGGTGAAACCGGCGAACTGGCCGCGCGCAGCCCCACCCTGTTTTCCGGTTACTGGGAAGACCCGGTGAGTACCCAGATGGTGATGATCGATGGCTGGATGCGAACCGGCGACCTGGGCCGCGAGGATGCCGAGGGTTACATCGTGCTGGAAGGGCGCGTCAAGGAAATCATCAAGTCAGGCGGCAATACCGTCATTCCCGCGGAGATCGAGGGCATCCTGATGCAGCATCCCGGCGTCAGCGAAGCTGCCGTGGTGGGCATTCCGGATGAAGTCTGGGGTGAGGCGGTGCACGCCTTTATCATTCCCTGCAATGGCGCCGCGTTCAGCGAAGCCGAGCTGAAGCAGTTCTGCAAGCAGCGCCTGGCGCCCTACAAAGCCCCGAAGGTCGTACACGTAGTGGCGGAACTGCCTACTACCGGCATCGGAAAAATCGCTCGGCGCCAGGTACGCGACCAGTACCTGGCCCGGCAAAAAACCAACAGGATTACTGGAACGTGAAGTCTGTCGTCATGCTGAAATACCCCGCAAGCGAAGGCCATTGCTGATGGCCGATATCACCAAACTGCTGGAAGACGCCCGTGCCGGCAAGATAGCCGCCACGGCCAGGCTGCTGTCCATCGTTGAAAACGATGAGCCTGA
>CBFGWJ010000130.1:0-6223 GCA_965652335.1 uncultured Gammaproteobacteria bacterium
GTCCTGGCGACGATGTCGCCGGAGGAATCGCGCTCGACCACGTAGTCGCCTTGCACATCCTCGAAGCGAATATCGCCGGAGCTGTCGTGCTCGATATGCACTGAGCCGCGAATGTCGCTGCCATAGATGTCGCCTGAACTGTCCTGCCGTACGGTCACGTCGCCGGCGACGCGGAGCAGGTCGATGTCGCCTGAAGAATCCCTGAGCACCACGGCGCCATTCACGTCCTCGAGAACGATGTCGCCGCTGCTGTCCTGCAGCTTGACCGGGCCAGTGCCACGTACAGTAACGTCGCCACTGCTGTCCTGAATGTCCAGCGCCATCCCGGCGGGAACTTCGATCTCCAGGTCCACGTATGTGTAACGGCTGCTGAAAAAGGTCCAACCGTTCTCCATATCGGGGGTCTCCACGGCGATGCTGGCCTTGTCTCCACCTTCGGTTACGACGCGGGTTTCATCCAGCCATTCTGCTTTGGAGGCGCAGATTTTGCCCTTTATGCGTGCCTCGCTGCGGTTGGCGTGCCCGGTGACCTCGAGATCACCGGCCCTGGCGGCAATGCTGAGTTCCTCGCTGTCAGAAAGATCCAGGATCTGCTCGATGCTTTTTTCGAATTTGCAATCCCAGGCCTGGGCGCTGCCGGAGGCCAGCGTGGCCACCAGTGCCGAAACCAGCGCGACAGCCCAGGCGAGGGCCATGGTTCGATGTTGCCTCATATTCTCCGCTCCCTATGGGTTAAGTCACATGTTCAACTGTTGGATGCAAGGAGCGGGCCAAAGGTTACAATGGCGGCCAAAAGTTCCGATACCAACGGGCTTCGGCTGGGTTTGGTGTGGCCGGGGCTGAGTGCCAGGCCCGCGTAAAAGGTGGCGAGAATGGCCGATCAATCGTGCTTTACGCCGCTCAGGAAAAGGGCCTTGATGGCTTGTTTTCACCTTTATCATGGCCCTTTACTCCGGCCCCATACCTTGCAAGACTGGGCTTCCTGAATCCCAATCTGCTTCTGGCCCGTTTGCACATGAAAACAATTGAAGTCGGTTCAGGTCAGCAATCAAGGAATTCAGCAGACTCGCTGCCCTGGGTGACCGTGGTGATACCCGTTTTCAATGCTGGTTATGATCTGGACCGCTGCCTGGCAGCTGTGAACCGTTCTGATTGGCCCAATGTTGAATGCATCGTGGTGGATGATGCTTCCACCGATGGCATGACTGCTGCAACGGCACAAAGGCACGGCGCACGCCTGATAACGATGGAATCCAGGGGAGGGCCCGGCATAGCCCGGAGCAGGGGCGTTGCTGCGGCACGCAGCGAGATTGTTTTTTTTACAGATGCGGATGTAGTCCTGCATCCGGATGCCATCTCAATCGGCATGAATGCCTTGATTGCCGACCCGGAAACCGCTGCCGTTTTTGGCAGCTATGACGACGAACCCGCCGACCCCCGATTCCTGTCGCAGTACCGGAACCTGTTGCACCACTGGACTCATCAAACAGGACCTGAACACGCATCAACGTTCTGGACCGGTTGTGGGGCCATTCGCCGCGATGTGTTCCTGAATATGAAAGCGTTCAGTGCTGAATTCAAACGGCCCAGCGTCGAAGACATTGAATTTGGCTACCGGATGACCGAAGCCGGTTACCGGATCAAACTGCTGAGGAACATGCAGGGAACCCATCTCAAATCCTGGCGGTTCGGCAACATGCTGGTAACCGATGTTTTCCACCGCGGCGTTCCCTGGATGATGTTGTTGCTGCGTCACCCCGGCATGCCTGCCAATCTGAATGTGGACCTGTCGTCCCGCGTGGCGGCGATTTTTGCGGGCTTGTTTGCCCTGTCCCTGCCGGGATTGGCGTGGTTTGGCCATTGGCGCGCCTGTGTTCCGGCTTTGGCCTTCATGCTGGCTTCAGCTGCTTGCGCCTTCATCACCGGCATCAGGGCCACTCCCTTCATTCGCGACCTTCTGGCTTGGCTGGTGTTATCTGGCTTGGTGCTCTGCGCCATGATCTGGGCCATGACAGGCGCTGGGACAGGCGCTGGGACAGGCGCTGGGACAGGAGCTGCGACAGGGGTTGGCGATGCCTGGGCACTGCTGCCACTTTCCATGATCGCCGGAATCGTGGCCAGCACTTTCGGTTTCTACCGGTTCCTGAAGGATCGCCGCGGCTGGGCTTTTGCGCTGGGAGCGGTGTGGGTGCAGGTGATTTTCTACCTGGGTTGCGTCATCGCGGTTCCGCTGGGTGGTTTGGCGTACCTGCGTTCGCAGGTCCAGCGGGATGACAGGGTCCAGGGTTCCGGATTATCGTCCGGAAAATGACGGCATTGAGCGCAGAGGCCACCGGTTTGAATCAAACAGATGCCCCATCATCACCCCCGGATCGCCTGCATCTGGATATTTACGGTTGTACCTTTTCTATCACCGGCAATGCTGCGGCAACCATTCACAACCTGGCCAACGACTTCCGTTTTTTTGCAACCGGGAGCGCCGCAAGCCCCATTCGCCTGGAGGTCCTGAACGAAGATCCACCCTATGCAGAGGTTCCGGAGGGTGTTGCCAGCACCTACACACCGCGCAACATCTCGTTTTCAACTGGAGGTTGCAAGTACATTGATTACAACGGCAAGGCGCTGGCGACCTGGGACCGGAATCAACGGTTATTCCGCATCTGGGCCCGCGACGAGGATATCCGCTATGAGGCCACGTTTCTGTTCCTGCTCAGCCGAACCGGCGAGGTTCTGGACGCGCGGCAAATGCACCGCGTGCACGCCATGGCGCTGGGCTTCAATGGCAGGGCGGTGCTGGCGATACTGCCGATGGGCGGAGGCAAGAGCACATTGTGCTCTGCCCTGTTGAGGTACCCCGAATTTCACCTGCTTTCGGATGATTCGCCTTACATCGCGCGCGATGGCGTGGTTCACGCCTATCCGCTGCGGCTCGGCTTGCTTCCCGGCCACCAGGCGGATATTCCCGAGCAGTACCAGCGGACGATCCAGCGCATGGAGTTTGGCCCCAAAATCCTGGTCAACTATGAGTATTTTGCGGATCGCGTCATACCCTCCGCGGGGCCGGGCATTGTTTTTCTTGGGCAAAGATCCATGAGCGCAGTGTGCCACATCGAGCCGGCCGGCTCCTGGGCTCAATTGAAATCCATGATGGTCAATTGCGTGGTGGGGCTGGGGCTGTACCAGGGTCTGGAATTTGTACTGACCCACAGTCCGCCTGAGCTTCTGAGGAAACTGCCGGTTGCCTGGTCCAGGCTGCGCAATGCCCGGCGACTGTTTGCGGATTCACAGGTTTACCATCTGACCCTGGGCCGGGACCAGGAACTCAACGCATCCACGGTCAGGGAATTCGTCAGCCAAAAACTGGGCAAGAACCTGTGAAAGCCGCCCCGGGAACTTCTGGAGCAGCCACTGTTGCAACGCGATGGGCTGGAAGAATGGCTGGTACCGGGCCAGCACAACGATGCCAGGTGTGCTGCTTGCCGCGCCCTTACTCGAAGCCGTCTTTGTGAATCAGATCAGGCCTCGGGTTGGTGAAGGTACAGGTAATTTCCTCACTTGCATGCACATGGGTATGATGCCCATTAATCAAACAGGCCAGCTCCGGGCATTCAGCGGTGGAAGAGCATGAGTATCGCCAGGCGTGATTTCCTCAGGACAGTCGGCAGCGCTACGTTGGCGGGCAGCCTCGGTGGTTATGCGCTGAATGCCGCGGCGGTGACCTCTGCTGTGCCCGGATTCGGCTTTGCCGACGACAGCGTGCCGATGAACGCGGCCAATCTCTGCCCCATGCCATGGGTGGTTACCGAAGCGCACAACCGTTATGCAGCGCAACTGGATCGGTCTCTCAGCACGGCAAGCCGGCATGCCGTCGAAGCCTTCAAGGAGAAAGCGAGGGGCCGGGTTGCGGGAATGCTGGGCGTGTCAGCCGACGAAATCGCCATCGTTCGCAATGCCTCGGAAGCCAACGGCACGATCGTGCAGGGCTTTCCGCTCGCGGCGGGCGATGAGGTCGTGCTGTGGGACCAGAACCACCCGTCAAACCTGGTTGCGTGGGACGTCCAGGCGGCCAGGACCGGGGCAACGGTGCGACGGTTTTCGGTGCCAACGAATATCGGTTCCATCGACGAAGTCGTCGAGCTGTTCCGCAACGTGACAGGCAGCAACACCCGGGTCATTTCATTTACGCACATCTCGAATGTCACCGGTTTCAAGCTGCCGCTGGCGGAAATCTGTGCGGGGATTCGCGGCAAAAAGGCTGACGTGTTCATCCATGTGGATGGCGCCCAGACCTGGGGAGCAGTAGACATCAACCTTGGCGCCATCGAGGCCGACTCGTTCAGTGGCAGCGCGCACAAGTGGTTCATGGGCCCGCGCGAAGTGGGGATCCTTTACCTGCGTGAGCGGCACTTCGATCGAATCTGGCCGAATATTGTCAGCGTGCCCTGGGGCATTACAGCGGCTGACGCCCCCGCAGGGGCGCGGAAGTTCGACGCGATGAGCCAGCGCGACGATGCCGCCATCGCCTCGCTCAATGATGCAGCCATCTACCATGAAACCGCTACACCGGCTGGTATTGAGGCGCAGTCGACCGCGCTGGCCGACAGGCTGCGCGCGGGCCTGCAGGATCTTGATGTGGCCTTTGTATCAAGCCTGAACCCCGCATTCACCAGCAGTGTCGTCATCATCGGGGTGCCAGAGGATCATGCCCAAACCCTGGTCAGCAAAGTATTCGAAAACTCTGGCGTGCAGTGTGCCGCCACCGGCGGCTTGCGGATGTCCCCGCATGTATACAACAACGCCAGCCATGTCGACCGGGTCATCGCGGCGGTGAACAGGAACCGGGCGCTGCTGGCCTCTTGAACCCGATGTTCTGAAAGCCGGCGGAGTGCTGGCGGATTTGCATCAAACACGCTCTTGCGGGCAAGGCGACCCATGCGCCAGTCCGCGCGGAAATTATTTCGGATGCTACACCTCAAGGGTCGACACTCGCCGGGAACGACGCTGGCGGCCCGGCTGGAAAAAAGGCCCTGGAAAAAGGCTTCTGGCCCCTTTCCCCAGATGCATTGAGCGGTGCGCGCAGACCATTTGTTCCCTTATACTTGCGCCCTTCCAAGGTTTTTCCCTCAAGTCACAAGGTTCCGATGCCCCTTATTCCGGTCGGTTTGCAGCGCAGCCTGGTTGCCGAAGCCAGGGATCTTCTGATCTTCAGCAGCCGGTGGTCGTTGACGCGGTTTGCCGGCCGACGCATTTACGACCTGATGCTGATTATCATCCGGCAGCGCCTTTTTCCGGTACGCGGCGTACGTGCCCTTTATCTCTGCCACTCCATGGCGGCTGACGAGTGTTATCCCGGCCTGAGCGATTTCGACCTGGTGGTGGTGTTCGATGCGGCCAATGACTTCAATGGGATCAGCGACTTCCACGCGCGCATGCGCGCCCGCTGGGGTTCGCTCAAGCGCTACTTTCCCATCAACGACCTGTCGATCGTGACCACGGCGGAATTCCGCGCCTGGCAGGTTATCGGTGGCGGCTGGGACCCGCTGGACGAAATGGCGCGCTGGAAGCGGATCGCCGGTGAAGAACTGCGCCAGCACGACCCGGAATCCACCACGGAACCGGCCGAGCTCGACCGGCTGGGCTGGGCGCTGGGGCATTTTCACAACCTCCTGGCGGTGGTGCTGAAGCAGGAGCAGCGGTCGAGGTTCATGGCGCTCATCGCGCGCCGGCAGCTGCATAAATCTTTTTGGCACACGGTGCTGGCGCTGGACCCTCGCTACCGGGCAGAACGATCCTTGCAACGGCGCATCGCAGTGTGGCTGCGGGACCAGAACCAACCACCGGTTGCCTCCGCCGTCCAGGAAATGCACCAGCGCAGGTTCACCCGCGGGCCGGTAACCCGGCTGCGTTTCGAGGCAGCGGCCTCGGCTTACCTGGAACTTGACCATGCTCTGCGGTGCAATCCCCTGTTGCGCCGGCCTTTGCCCAGGCCTCAGGCCAACCTGGCCTCCGTACCGATCGAGAACCAGCAGGAAGTCGAGGAACGGGCGCGCTCGATCACGGCCAGCCTGCGCGAAGTGATCGGTGAAGCCATCGAGTGCGTCATGCTGGGTTCGAACGGCAGCGCGCGCGGCTATTCCCTGTACGTGGTGCTGCGCGATGGGCTCGATGCCGGCGCGCTTGCCAGCGTCCTGCGCGACATGCGCGCCATCTGCCGGGTCTACGA
>CBFGWJ010000131.1:0-6214 GCA_965652335.1 uncultured Gammaproteobacteria bacterium
CCCATCAGGAAGTCGTAATCGAAGTACCAGGTGGACAGCGCCAGCACGGCCATGGGCACCAGGAATTCGGAAATGTGGCTGCGCACGCCGGGCTTGGGATGAATCGTCTGGTTGGCGGCTTCGATATGGGCTGCGCCTGGCGGCACGGTCTGGCCGGCCGCAGCACGCAGTTCGGCTTTCTTCATGGGGCCGAATAGCGGTATCACCCCGGAAATCACCAGCGGCACCAGGGCGATGGCAAACCAGGCATAGAACATGTAGGGAATGGCCGAGATGTAAAACTGCACACCCTGGCCTTCGGGGGCCACACCGTTGTCCACCAACAATGCGCCAAAGAATACCGCCCAGGTGGAGATCGGGATGATCACGCTCACCGGCGCGGCGGTGGAATCCACCACGTAGGCCAGCATTTCACGCGAGGTGCCGAAATTATCGGTGACCTTGCGCATGGCTGCGCCCACCGCGATGGAGTTGAGGTAATCGTCCACGAACAGGAAGATGCCGAGCACCCAGGCGGTGAGCAAGCCGCCTTTTTTGCTGCTCACCTTGCGGATTACACTTTCAGTGAACGCCGAAACCGCTCCGGTGCGGATGAACAGGGCGATCAGGCTTCCCATGAAGCCGCACACCAGGATCACCCAGGCCACGGTTTCATTCATCATCACTTCCAGCGAAATTTCCGCCATCAGGGACAGCGGATTGCCGGGCGCAATCATGAACAGGCCGACGATTACACCGGCGATCAGGCATTCAACGGTGCGGTGAGTCCACAGTGCGAGGATGATCACGACCGCAGTCGGAATCAGCCCGTAGGCGCCATATTCCATGTTGTTTGCTTATCTCGGGGTCAGGAAAACCGTGCGTACACGGCGTTCCTGTTTGCTGTTCTGCTATTCGATGGGTCCGTCGGGAGAGTAGATGACGTAAATCTTGGTGTAACCCTCGGTATCCCACACACCGGTGAAATTGGCCGGAATGATAACAGAATCGCCCGCCTTGATTTCGGTGATGGTGCCGTCGCTGGAAGTGAGCGTCACGCCGCCTTCCAGGAAATGCATGTATTCATGCACGCCGTAGGGTTCCTTGATTTCAGCCCGCACCTTGCCGGATTTGTACATGCCGGCATCAAACTGCTTGTCCGGGCTGAGGAACATCTCCACATCATGGGTCGTATTGCCATTGTTCTCATGCACCACCGGCTCGAAGTCTTCAAACAGCTTGCCGGCGATCTGCGCCTGGCTCATCTTGATCGGGTGAACGGCTTCTCCGGCCAATGCGGTTCCGGCAAATGCCGTGGCAAGCAGCAGCGCGGCGGGCAATCGGAATACAACTCGGGACATGTGATAACTCCTGGTGGCACGCGAAAAAGAGAGCGAAGGATTGCACAGCAGCATAACCCCGGCAAGCAAAAAACTGAAGCCGGCCGGGGTTGTGGCCCGGTCAGCCGCCGCATTCGCCACACTGCCGCGCGTGGTTCCGGCAACGATTGAAGTTTGGTCTTTTCCCGCTATAGTGAGCCTCCCAGATTTTGAGCACCGGTCGGGAGACCTACGATGCAACGCACACCCCTGTATGAAGCCCATCGGGCGGCCAATGGACGCATGGTGGATTTTTCCGGCTGGGAAATGCCCATCAATTACGGCTCGCAGATCGAGGAGCACCACCAGGTGCGCCGCGATGCCGGCATGTTTGATGTGTCGCACATGACCGTGGTGGACGTGCTGGGCGCCAATACCCGGCCATTTCTTTCCCGCCTGCTGGCGAACGATGTCAGCCGCCTGGTTGAACCCGGCAAGGCCCTGTACAGCTGCATGCTGAATGAGCAGGGTGGGGTGATCGACGACCTGATTGTCTACTTTCTCAGCGAGGACCGCTTCCGCCTGGTGGTGAATGCCGCAACGCGCGACAAGGACCTGGCCTGGCTGCAGCGGCAGTCCAGCGGGTTTGATATCGGGGTGCTGGAGCGCCCGGCGCTGGCAATGATCGCGGTACAGGGGCCGGCGGCTCGGGAGAAAGCGCTGTCGGTGCTGCCGCCGGATCTCGCCGAACAGGCTGCCGGTTTGAGTGCGTTTTTCGCCTGCGAATCGGGCGACTGGTTCGTGGCGCGCACGGGTTACACCGGTGAAGATGGTTTCGAGATCACGCTGCCGGACCATGCGGCGGTGGAACTCTGGAACCGGTTGTTGAAGGCGGGCGTGAAACCTTGTGGCCTGGGCGCCCGCGACACACTGCGGCTGGAAGCCGGCATGAATCTGTACGGCCAGGATATGGATGAGACGACCAGTCCGTTGGTCTCGGGCCTGGCATGGACGGTGGCCATGAAGGACAGCCGGGATTTCATCGGCCGTGCCGCCTTGCAGGCCGGGAAAGATGCGGGCGCGCAGCAGCGGCTGGTGGGGCTGGTGCTCGAGGACCGGGGCGTCCTGCGCCACCACCAGGTGGTCAACACGGCTGAAGGCAGCGGGGTGATCACCAGCGGCGGATTTTCACCCACGCTGGAACGGGCCATTGCCCTGGCGCGAATTCCCGCGGGAACGTCCGCCGAGTGCACGGTGGATATCCGCGGCAAGCAGTTGCGGGCACGCATCGTCAAGCCGCCGTTTGTGCGTAATGGCCAGGCTTGCGAAGGCATTCTGTAGCGGCATGCCTGTGACGCTATCAAAGCCGTTGAATTGGCCCAAACTGGCCACTATCATGACGACAAAACTACTGCTTCAAGAGGGACATTGGCATGAGTGACGTACCTTCCGACCTGCGCTACCGTGATTCGCACGAGTGGGTTCGCCTGGAAGACGATGGCAGCGTGGTGGTGGGTATCACCGACCATGCCCAGGCCGCGCTGGGTGACATCGTATTCGTTGAGTTGCCGGAACCCGGAATGAGCTACGCTCAGGGCGATGCCTGCGCCGTGGTCGAGTCGGTGAAGGCGGCGTCAGACATCTATTCGCCCATCAGCGGCGAAGTCATCGAGTTCAACGCTTCGTTGGAAGATGATCCCGGGCTGGTGAACACCGACCCGTACGGCGATGGGTGGCTGTTCAGCATCACGCCGTCCGATCCCGATGAAATCGATGGACTGATGAGCAAGAAGGAATACCTGGAATCCATCGAGGAATAATTTTCCCGCTTTTTCTCCGTCATTCCGGCGAAGGTCTTAACTTCAGCCCGTCATTCCGGCGCAGGCCGGAATCCAGTATCGATCAAGCCCTGACGTGGTGCTGGATCCCGGATCACGCTCGCCATGCTCGCTGTCCGGGATGACGAGAGAAAGGGGCGCAGGCCGGAAGAAGGTGAGCCCGCGTCAGCGGGCGAGAAGCTGGCCTGGGCCATCCAGTGCCCGTCAAACCCGCTGGTTGCCTCAAAAACGTATTCCCAGCTTCCTGTACAACCACGACATCAGCCACGCAGGGCCGATCAGCAGGAACTGCAGGTCCTTGAAGAAACTCGGCCGTTTGCGCTCGAGAATGTGGCCGATGAACTGGCCGATCCAGGCCAGCACGAACAGCACCACCGCGATCAGCCACAGCGGCCAGGGTGCGGCGTGTTCAACGATGGCCGTGATCCACAGCAGCAGCACCAGGAAAAATGCGATTCCCACGGACAGCCGTGGTGACAGCGAAAGGTAGTAGATCATGGCAGCGCCCATGACGACAGTCGCCCAATTCACCGGAATCGCATCCAGCTGCAACGCCGAGGGGAAGGGCGCGGCCCACAGCAGGGCAATCACCGTCCAGACGATCACCGGCACGCAGATCCAGTGGATCAGCTTGTTGCCGGGGTTACGGTGGCTCTCGCCGTATTCATCGAGCAGGGGGTAGATGGAAGCCATCGGTTCCTCCTTCAGTGGGCCCCTGGCTTAACTTGCGGTAAGCCTTTTCGTAATTGACGATGGTTTTCGCAATCACATCATCGGGCAGGTGCGGCGCTGGCGGTTTCTTGTCCCAATGGATGGATTCCAGGTAATCACGGATGAACTGCTTGTCATAACTCGGCGGGCTGGTGCCGGGATCGTATTGCTCAACCGGCCAGAACCGCGATGAATCGGGTGTCAGCATTTCGTCCATCACCAGCAGCTTGCCTTTCTTGTCCAGGCCGAATTCAAATTTTGTGTCGGCAATGATGATGCCGCGCTGCAGGCCATGGCCCACGCCAAACCGGAACAGGTCGATGGTGGCATCCTTCACCTTCATCGCCAGTTCCTTGCCGATCAGGTTTTCCATGTCCTCGTAGGTGATGTTCTCATCATGCTCGCCGGCCGGCGCCTTGCTGGATGGCGTGAAAATCACCCGCGGCAGCTTGTCGGCGAGTTTCAGGCCGGGTGGCAGTTCCATGCCACACACCTTGCCGGTGGCCTGGTAATCCTTCCAGCCTGAACCGATCAGGAATCCCCTGGCCACGGCCTCAACCGGCAGCGGCTTCAGCCGCTTCACCACCACGGCGCGGTCACGCAGTGCGTAGCGCTCGGCTGGACTCTTGATCACGTGCGCAACCGGGATGTCGGTCAAGTGGTTGTCGATGATGTGGCGGGTGCGCTCAAACCAGAAATTGGACAGCCGGGTGAGAATCTCACCCTTGCCCGGAATCGGGTCGGGCAACACCACGTCAAACGCGGACAGCCGGTCGGACGCAACGATCAGCATCAGGTCGTCATCGATGGCGAAACTGTCGCGCACCTTGCCCTGGTGAATCAGCGGCAGGCTGGTGATCATGCTGTGGTGATAGCCGCTGACAATCCGGGTTTCAACGGTTTTGGTCAATGCGGTGCTCCTTGAACGTTGGGCGGCGGGTTCCGGCCGGGCAGTTGCCGCAAGTGTTGGTGAAAGCGCCTGGCTCAAACATGGCCTGGCGGGTTCCGGCAAACATTATAACCCTCGCTGCCCGGGAGACTATCAGGGATAATCCCATCAAACCTGTAAGCATCGAGATGATCCATTGTCAGTATGAGCAGTATGAATTTCAATCTGCCGCGCTTTTTCTGGGGCAAGTTGATCGGCGGCGTTCTGGGCCTGCTGCGGGGCGGAATCACCGGCGCCATCCTGGGTGCTTTGTTTGGCCACATGGTCGACCGGTTTTTCCAGGGCATCGCCGGTGTCAAAGGCACCCAGGAAGCCTTTTTCGAAGCTCTGTTCTGCTCACTGGGCTATCTCGCCAAGGCCGATGGCCACGTATCGCAGGCAGAAATCCACATGGTGGAAAACCTGATGCAGCGCATGCAGATCAGCGGCGAAGACCGGCAGAAGGCCATCCGCTTCTTCAACCAGGGCAAACAGCCGGGATTCAAGTTGCCGGCGGCGCTGGGCAATTTTGCCCGCATGTCGCTGGCCCGCCGGGACCTGCGGCAGATGTTCATGGAAATCATGGTGGAGGCGGCCTTCTCCAGCGATGGCCTCACGCCACCCGAGCAGGCCGTGCTGGAGCAGATCGCGCGTGAGTTGCATATCCCGGCCAGCATGCTGGAAGCGATGCTGCAGGCGCGGCGCTTCGGTGGCGGTTACTCCGGCGCCGGCGCGGGCAATGGCCAGCGGACCGCGGCCGGCGTGCAGCGCGGCACCTTGCCACAGGCTTATGCGCAACTGGGCCTGACACCCGATGCCAGCGATGCCGAAGTGAAAAAAGCCTACCGCAAGCTGGTGAGCCAGTATCATCCCGACAAGCTGGTATCACGCGGCCTGCCGGAGGAAATGATGGACATGGCCAAGAACCGCGTGCGCGACATCAACACGGCTTACGAGCAAATCAAGCAGGCTAAGGGCATAAAATAAATGACTCTGGATCGTCCATCCATGGACGACCAGAGTACGCTCAACAAAAAGTGTGATTTTGGTTGAGCTTCATTTTCAATGATTTTCAATCATCGAAAATGTCGGCACGTCCGTGTGCCGAAAGATAAACTGACTCTGGATCGTCCATCCATCCGTTATTATCGTCAGAGATCGAGCACAGGACCCTGGAATGAAACAATCAACCGTCATCGCACCGTCCATTCTTTCTGCCGATTTCGCCCGCCTGGGTGACGAGGTGAATGCCGTGCTGGACGCCGGCGCCGACTGGGTGCATTTCGATGTGATGGACAACCATTACGTGCCCAACCTCACCATCGGCCCGATGGTATGCAGGGCGCTGCGCGACCACGGCATTACCGCGCCGATTGACGTGCATCTGATGGTGGAGCCGGTGGACGCCATCGTTCCGGAATTCGCCGCGGCCGGCGCCA
>CBFGWJ010000132.1:0-6175 GCA_965652335.1 uncultured Gammaproteobacteria bacterium
CTCTCGGCCTTGCGCCGGATGTATTCCAGCAGGGCGCTGTCCGACTGCGCGCTGCTTCCCGGCAGGATTTCCTCACCCACGTACTTCGCGAATGCCGGTTGTGAAAATATCTGCCGCGGCAGCCGGGCGCATTCCAGCATCATGGTGCGGTCGTATTCCGTGCTCATGTAGTTGGCCACCATGGCTGGCGCGGCCGTTGGATCGGCGGATTTGAGACGGATTTCGCCGCGGCTTTCAGGGCGCAGCGGGCAGGCGTGAATGGTCATGCCGTGGCCGGGCAGGATGTTGCGGCCGTGATCATCCAGCATGACGGGCGCGAAATGCATCTGGATGTCTGGCCGGTCATCCGGAGCGTGCCGCGAAACGATGAAGCCGCCCGCTTCTGCGATGTTGGAGCTGCCCGGGCCATTGCGTCCAAACAGGTAGCGCAGGCCAACCGCGATGTTGCTGAGTTGATCGTAAGTGATGGGTTGTCGACTGGTCACCAGGGTGCAGATGTCCAGGTGGTCCTGCAGGTTCTGGCCCACGCCCGGCAGTTCATGTTGCACCGGGATGCCGTGTTGGCGCAGGTGTTCCGCAGGCCCGATACCGCTCAGCATCAGCAAATGGGGGGAGCCGATTGCGCCACCCGCCAGGATGACCTGCCCGGCAGACGATCGCACGGCCTTGCCCTTCCAGCGATAGTGCACGGCCTCAGCCCGGTGCCGGACCAGCTCGATTTTCTCCACCAGCGCATGCGTGCGTACTTCCAGGTTGGGCCGGCCCATGGCCGGCCGCAGGTAGGCTACAGCGCTGCTGCACCGGCGACCGTTGCGCTGGGTGACCTGGTAGTAGCCGAAACCGCGCTGGTGAGCGCCATTGAAGTCGTCGTTGCGCGCATAACCGGCCTCGGCGGCGGCTTCGATGAATACCCCGCTCAGGAGGTTGGTGTGGCGCAGGTTCTGCACCGACAGCGGCCCGCCTGTTCCGTGAAACTCCGAAGCGCCATTTTGCTGGTCTTCCGACCTGATGAAATAGGGTAAAACACCGGCAAACCCCCAGCCTGGGTTGCCGGCAGCCTGCCAGTTGTTGTAGTCCTTGCGGTGCCCGCGGCAGTAACACATGGCGTTGATGGAACTGGAGCCACCCAGCACGCGCCCGCGCGGCCAGTACAGTCGCCGGTTGTTCAGTTCCGGCTCGGGCTCGGTCTCAAACGACCAGTTGACGGTATCAACGCCCACCAGTTTGGCCAGTCCTGCCGGCATATGGATAAAGGGATGCCAGTCGCGGCTGCCGGCTTCCAGTAACAACACCCGCGTGTTCGGGTTCTCAGTCAGGCGGCCGGCGAGGGCACAACCTGCCGAGCCGGCACCGGCAATGATGTAGTCGAATTCCATACGATGGCGTACTGTGGAGTGCGGTTATCTTACCCTTTCGAGCCCAGCAAGCAAGCTGGCGGCATGCAATTGCATGACCTGCAGCAACGGCCGCGGGTTGGTTCAAAACAGGGCAGGTTGCGGCATTGAGGCCGCACAAATGGTAACCTTTCGGCCTGCCAAATTCAGTATTCAATCGCCGCCAGCGCTTTTGCCTGCGGGAAATCAAGAGGTTCTGGCTGGCGTGACCCTGACACGAATATCCCTCTCGAATCCGGTTGCCGTGGTGGTGGCCTGCCTGTTGCTGGGCATTTTCGGCATCATTTCGCTGAGCCGGCTGCCCATCCAGTTGGCTCCGGAGATCGAGCGGCCGGAAATCACCATCGCGACCGTCTGGCGTGCTTCGGCGCCGAATGAAATCGAATCCGAGATTGTCGAGCCGCAGGAGGACGTGCTGCGCGGCATTCCCGGGCTGCTGAAACTTCAATCCACCGCCAATTTCGGCAGCAGCTATGTCAACCTGCAGTTCGCCATCGGCACCGACATGAACCGCGCCCTGATCGAGGTGATGAACCGCCTCAACCAGGTGCCGCGCTACCCGGTGGATGCCGAAGAGCCGGTCATCAGCGTGGGTGGTGACGGTTTCGACAAGATCATGGCCTGGTGGGCGATTTTGCCGCTGGAAGGCAACACGCGCCCCATTGAAAGCTACCAGGACTTCATCGAGGACACGGTGATTACCCGGCTCGAGCGCGTTCCCGGCGTCTCGCGCATCGACTCCTTCGGTGGCCGCCAGCATGAAGTGAGGATCTCCTTCGACCCCTACAAGGCAGCCAATATCGGCCTGGATCTCACGGCCGTTTCCGACGAGTTGGGCAGCAACTCCGATGTCTCGGCCGGCATCAATGAAATGGGCCGCCGCCAGTTCACCATCCGGTTCAGCGGCAAATATGACGTGCAGTCACTGGGCGACCTGGTGTTGCAATGGCGCGACGGCCGGCCCATCAAACTGCGCGACATCGCGCACATTGAAATGGCCATGGTCGACCCGTCCAACATACTGCACCAGAACGGCGGCCCATCCATTGCCATCAATGCCACGCCCGAATCGGGTGTGAACGTGCTGGAAGTGATGGATGGGCTGCGCGAAGTGGTTGCCGACCTCGGCCAGAATGAACTGAAGCGTGCCGGGCTGTATATTTACGGCGATTACGATGAGACCCAGTACATCATGGAATCCATATCCATGGTGCGCAACAACCTGCTGCTGGGCATGTTGCTGGCCGTGGTGGTGCTGTGGTGGTTCCTGCGCCGTTTCAAGGCCACGCTGGTGGTGGCGTTGTCCATACCGCTGTGCATGTTTTCGTCATTCATGGTGCTGGACTTCGGCGGTTACACACTGAACATCATATCGCTGGCCGGGCTTGCCTTCGCTTCGGGCATGGTGCTCGATGCCGCCATCGTGGTGCTGGAGAACATTTTCCGCCAGCGGGAAGCCGGTCGCCATGGTGATGAAGCCTCCATGCGGGGCACCTCGCAGGTCTGGGGTGCGCTGCTGGCGTCCAGCGCCACGACCGTGGCGATATTCATGCCCGTGGTATTCCTGGAAGATGAGGCCGGGCAGCTGTTCGGTGACCTGGCGGTAACCATTTCCGCGGCGGTGGTCGCATCCCTGCTGGTGGCGGTGACCGTGTTGCCGACAGCGGCTGCCAACTGGGTCAAGGGCCACGCCATCGAGGATATCCACCACCACTGGTGGGAGTGGATTTCCGACCACATCATGAGCTGGACCAACACGCCGCGGCAGCGCTGGAGTTGGGTGGCCCTGCTGACAGTCGTTCCCCTGCTGCTGGCGTTGTTTCTGCTGCCTCCCGCGGATTACCTGCCTGAAGGGCGCAAGAACTTCATCATGGGTTTCATCATTTCTCCCCCGGGCGTGGGCATCGAGAATGCTGAAAACGAAATGATCAGCGTGATCGACCAGCGCCTGGCGCCTTACTTGGACCGCGAGAAGCAGCCTTACCTGGAAAACTATTTCCTGGGTATGGCGCGGGGCTGGGGTACGTTCATCGGCGGCAGCCCGGCTGACCCGAAGCGCACCGATGAAATGATCCATATATTCAACCAGGAGATCATCACGGGTTTTCCGGATACCTTCGGCTTTGCCAGCCGTGACCCGCTGTTCGGCGGCTCGCGCGGTGGCCGGAAGATTGAAATCGACTTGTCGGCGGACAGCTTTGATTCATTGCTGGACGCTGGCCGCGCGGGCTTTGGCGCCATCATGCAGGCCCTGCCGGAAGCGAGCGTGCTGCCGGAACCCGGCCTGGAGCTGGCCGAACCCGAATTGCGGCTGATTCCGGATGACCGGAAGATTGCCGAAGTCGGCTGGAACCGTTCACGCATGGCGACGGTGATACGCGCCATGGGTGATGGCGCATTCCTGGGTGAATATTTTGACGGCACGCGACGCTACAACGTGGTGATGCGCGCCGAGAACTGGGTGACACCCGAGGAACTGTCCGCCATGCCGGTGGCCACCGCCAGCGGGGTGGTGCAGACCATCGGCGAATTGACCACGGTTACCCAGACGGCCGGCCCCAGCCAGATCCGCCGCATCGACCGCAAGCGCACACTGACGCTGACGGTCACACCACCGGCGAGCATGGCCATGGAAGAAGCACTGGCGATCATCAAGGAGCAGGTGGCGCCGGTCATACTGGAGCGCCTGCCTCAGAACGAGCAAGAATGCAGGACGGTGTGTAGGCGACCGGGGCACGGCTGAAGCACTGGACGATGCCTTGCAGAGCATGTCGGGCAGTTTCCTGCTGGCCGTGGTGATTCTCTACCTGTTGATCTCGGCGCTGTTCCGTTCCTTTACCGACTCACTTCTGGTGGTGCTGACACTGCCGATGGCCACCGTGGGCGGTATCCTGTCCCTGCGGCTGATGGACCTGTTGCTGGCCGGCAGCGGCGGCCAGCAGATGGACCTGCTCACCATGATAGGCTTCGTCATCCTGCTGGGTCTGGTGGTGAACAACGCCATCCTGCTGGTGTACCGTGCGCGCGATGCCGAACGCGAAGGGATGAGCCGGCGCGAAGCCGTCAACAGCGCAGTACACCTGCGCTTGCGGCCCATCCTGATGAGTACCATGACCAGTATTTTCGGCATGCTGCCGCTGATGCTGATGCCCGGTTCGGGCACCGAACTGTATCGCGGGCTGGCTGCGGTCATCGTGGGCGGTATGCTGGTGAGCACGCTGTTTACCCTGCTGTTGCTGCCCAGCCTGTTGCGCATGAATGAGAATGCGGTGCCCGAAGCGGCGCCGGATCCTGTTTGATTGAAATCAACGACGAAAAAGAATGATGCACCCATGTTCAAGAATCTGAAAGCAACAGCCCGCATGGCGCCGGTTTTGCTGCTGTGTCCCGCCCTGGGGCTAGCGCAGGATTTCGGCCCGACGCTGGTCAAGGTCGGCGAAGCCAGCATGCAGGAGCTGTCCTCGGTGGTGATGGTGCCGGGCACGGTAGTGAGCCGCGATGATGCGCGGCTGTCGGCGGAGGTCGACGGCCGGCTGCTGGAAGTTGCGGAGGTGGGGACGGAGGTGCGGGCCGGCGAGCCAGTGGCGCGCGTGGAGGATGAAACCCTGCGGCTGCTGAACCAGGAACTGCTGGCAGAAATCCGCCGCGCCGAGGCGCGGCTGGAATTCCTTGCCAACGAGGTGAGACGGTTTGCCACGCTGGCCGAAACCAACCTGGCCAGTGCCAACCAGTTGGAACAGGCGCGCTCCGAGCAAGCGGTGGCCCAGGGCGACCTGGATGTGGCACGGGCACGGCTGGCGCAGAACAATGACCAGCTAGCCCGCACACGGGTCCTGGCGCCGTTTGATGGCGTGGTGGTCGAACGCATGATGCGCCCCGGTGAGCGCGTTGCTGATGGCGGCGTGGTGGTCAGGCTGGTGAACCAGGAACGCCTGGAAGTGGTGGCGCGCGCGCCGCTGGAATACTTCGCGTTCAGCAAGCCGGGCAATGTCCTGGAACTGAGCGCTGCCGACCGGCAGCTGTCCGCCAGCATTCGAACCGTCGTGGCGGTTGGCGATGAGCAAACCCACCAGTTTGAATTGCGGCTTGATTTGCCGGGCCGCCCGTTTGAAGTAGGACAAACAGTGCGTGTCGCCGTGCCGAGCTCTCCTGCGCAGCGGGTATTGACCGTGCCGCGTGATGCCGTTGTTCTGCGTCCTGAAGGCGCCACGCTGTTCGTGATCGACTCGCAGCAGCAGGCGCAACAGGTAACCGTGCGCATCGGGCTGGGGAATGGGGACCGGGTGGAAGTACATGGCCAGGTGAATTCCGGTGACCGGGTGGTGATTCGTGGCAATGAACGCCTCCAACCCGGTCAAACGGTGCAGATACTGGACGAATAGTCCGCCAACAGGAAGGTTAGCCATTGAAGCTGCACTGCATCGCTGAAGAATCAAGGCATTGAACACTCGTTCGCTGGTCAACCGCCTGGTGCTGGTGGAGGAGGGAGAGTGGCCCAGGCTGGCCATCGCATTTGCCTATTTCTTTTTCCTGCTGGGCGGCTACTTCATGTTGCGGCCGTTGCGTGGCACGGTGGCAGCGTACAACAGCGATGTGCTGCACTGGCTGTATACGGCCACGTTCATCACCATGCTGCTGATCGTGCCGGTGTTCGGTTTTCTGGTGGCGAGATTTCGGCGCGGCCAGTTCATTCCCGCCATCTACCTGTTTTTCAGCGCCAACCTGGTGTTCTTCATCTTCAGTTTTGATGGCGCCAATACGCCGGTAGCCATCCAGCGTGG
>CBFGWJ010000133.1:0-6164 GCA_965652335.1 uncultured Gammaproteobacteria bacterium
TGGAACATGTTCCCGCGCTACAGCCCGGATGGCAAAAGCCTGGTGATCACTTCCGACCGCGGCGGCAGTGATGACCTCTGGGTAATGGACCGGCGGACCGGCGAGCTGAAGAACATTTCCAATATGCCCGAAGGCGTGACCGGAGGCATGTGGTCTGCGGATGGGCGATCGTTGTATGGCGTGGCGATGATGGACGGTACGCAGAACACCGTCTACCAGTTTGGGCTTAACGGCAGCAAACAGGTTCTGATCCCGGCTCCGGAATCCACGGCGCAACGTCCCGGAGCCGGGTTCCGTCCCATCAACCATTTCCGTGACGACGCGCGGCGCGATGTGATCCTGTTTGAACAGGTGGTTGCGCCGGTGCATGCGGCGGGCGGCAGCATCAAGCGCTATGACAAACGCACCGGTGAGGTCAGCGACCTGATCAGGCGCCCGGGCGGCGCCGTTGCGCCCGCGCTGTCGCCGAATGGGCGCTACCTGGCTTATGTGCACCGCAACGACCAGGTGTCGGAACTGGTGCTGCACGACCTGGATACCGGCGTGGAGCGGGTGCTGGTGCCCGAGGTGGAGCGGGACCGGCAGGACTACGTGGTGTACCACCACGCCGCCTACCCGACTATGGCCTGGCTGCCCGACAGCCGCTCGCTGGTGTTGTGGTACGGCGGTGGCATCCACCGGGTGAACATCGAGGACGGCGCGGTAAGCGACATTCCGTTTTCCGCCAGGGTGCAGCGTGAATTCGATTCCACCATTCGCTTTCAGCATCGCTTCGCCGAAGGTGAAGGGCGCACGCGCATTCACCGCTGGGCCCAGCGGGTACCGGGCGTTGCAGCGGACGCCATCCTGTTTGAAACCCTGGGCGATCTGTATCTGCGGACCACCGGAAAGGCCGTCAATTTGACTGAATCCACCGCGCACGAATCCAGCCCGGTGGTAGATGCCAAAGGGCAGTACGTGTATTTCGCACGCTGGACAGACGCGGAACTCGGCGCCATTTACCGCATGCGGATGAATGGCAAGCAGGCCACAAGGATCACCGATGTGCCCTCACAGTATGGCTCCTTGGCCTTGTCCGCAGATGGCAAGCGGCTGGCCTTTGTGCGCGGCGACGACAGCATTCGAACCGGCGCCAAGATCGAGGCGCAAACGCGTTTCGAGCTCATCACCATGGACACCGATGGGGGCAATGCTTTCAAGGTGACGGACATCTCGTTTGAAGGCGCGGGCTTTGGCACTCGGCCGTCGGCGCTGAGGTTTGCCAGGGACGGCCGGCACATTTTTTTCACCGAGTTCGAGGACAAGGCGCTGGCGCTGAAGAAAATCGGCCTCGATGGCCAGGGCGAACAAACCCTGTACACTTTCCCCAATGCGGCCAGCGCCACCGTTTCACCGGATGAAAACTGGATTCTGTATGAGGAGTACCAGCGCACCTGGGTAACGCCTCTGGAATTCCTCGGCAAGACCATCACCGTCAGCGCCGAAGGCGGCAAGGGCACCAGCTTCCGCACCGATGCCGCCAACGACGGCCTGTATCACCGCTGGTCCGCCGATGGCCAATCCGTGCAATGGACGCGTGGCCCAGAGTTCCTGGAAAAGTCGCTGGAAGCCATGCTGGCTGAAGGTGGTGTGGATTCACGCACTGATATCAGTGTCGCTTACACGGTGGCTGCACCCGACAGCGTGGTCGCCCTGACGAATGCCCGGATCATCACCGTTGATGGCAACCGTTCCGTACTCGAGAACGCAACGCTGCTGGTGCGCAACCAGCGTATCGCCGCGGTCGGCAGTGATATCGACATTCCGGCCGGTGCACATGTGATCGACCTCGAAGGCCGCACGCTGATGCCCGGGATCATCGACACGCATGCCCACTACCACGGCTCCATCTCGCCCACCCACACCATCGAGCAGCAGGTGGCCTCTCTGAGCGCACCACTGGCCTACGGTGTCACCACGATGTACGAGGTGTACGGCACGATACCCAAGGATGCCTGGCTGTCCGACATGCTGCTGGCCGGGAAGATCACCGGCCCACGCTTGTTCACCACCGCATCACCGATGTTTGGCAGCCGTGAGTTTCGGCCAGGGACCTATCGCAACTTCAAGACATTTGAAGATGTGCAGGAGCAGGTGCGCTTCAACAAGGCTCATGGCGCCACCGCGATCAAGGACTACATCTCACTGAATCGCCGGATTCGCCAGCAGCTGGCCGCCACCGCGCGGGCGGAGGGGTTGAACGTGGTCGTCGAACCGGGCGGCGAAGGGCAGGTAAACCTCACCCGGGTGATCGACGGCGCCACCGAAATTGCCCACGGCATGGGCTTCACCTCAATCTACCAGGACTACATCGAGTTCTTCAAAGCCAGCCGGATTTCCATCACCCCAACCCTGGTCGTGACCCTGGACGGCCCCATGGGCGAGAACTGGTTTCACCAGAGCGAGCGCCTGTTTGAAGATGAAAAGCTGAACCGCTTTGCCCGCAAGGAACAATTGCTGGCGCGGCTACGCCGGCCGCAGCATGTGTTTGAAGATGATTACTTCCATCCCGAGCTCGCCGCGAACCTTAAAAAGCTCTACGAAGCCGGCGTGTCGCTGCAACTCGGCGGGCACGGCCAGATGCTGGGCCTGGATGTCCATTTTGAAATGGAACTCTACGCCCAGGGCGGTTTTGAACCCATGGACATCATTGCCATCGCCACCTTGCATGGCGCCTGGAACCAGGGCCTGGATCAGGACCTGGGCTCACTGGAAGTGGGCAAGCTGGCGGACCTGGTGGTGCTGACGGACAACCCGTTGAAGGATATCCGCAATGCCCGCAAGATCGAGTACGTGATGAAGAACGGTGTGCTGTACAGCGGCGAGGACGCCGCGCGTGTCTACCCCGAACCCCGGCTCGCTGGCCGGTTCTACTTCAAGTAAGCGGTAAAAAATCGCCCACCGGCGGTGGGCGATAGCAGGGCATCACAAAATCCAAGCGTTCCGGCAGCCATGGCAGCCGCTGGAACTGTCGAACAACTTCAGAAGCGGTAGCGGAACATGAGTCGGTAGGTCCGCGGCGACACCATGAACTGCTCGTTGAAGGTGAATTCCGGGGGTAACGCCGCTCCGGTATTGGCGGTGTACACCGGAGAGAAGTTGTTGATGGCCACCGGCTCCGCCTCATCGGTGAGGTTGCTGACCAGCAGGTCCACCGACCAGTTGTCGGTGCGCCATCCCAATCCTGCACCGAACAGCCAGAAGTCGCCGATCTCCAGCGTCGTGGCGGAAAGCGCATTGAGCATCTCGCCGGTGTAGGCAAAGTTGCCGTTCAGGTACAACTCGTTGCCGCCATTCATTGGCCAGACGTACTCGCCGCCGCCGTTCCAGGTCCATTCCGGCGAAAACGGCAACGACGTCCCCTTGGGCGTAATGGCGCCGCTGATCAAATTGGTAACCAGGTCGGAATCCAGTTCCGAATTGGTGTAGCTGGCACCGCCAAACAGCGTCAGGTTGTCGGTGGGGTTGGCAAACAGGTCAAACTCCACACCCTGGGAAACGGCCTGGCTGGCATTCAGGATCACCGCAAGCCCCAGCGGCGGCGTTGAAATCAACACCTGCAGGTCTTCGTATTCGGTATACCAGGCAGCGGCGTTGAAGGTTACACGGCCATCGGCAAAGCGCGACTTGATACCGGCCTCATAAGTTTTGGTGCTGTCTTCGCCATAGGACTCATAGCCTGCTGACGAGCCGGGCGCAAACAACTCCATGGAAGCCAGTGTGGAGGGCGAGTTCAGGTTGCCGTTGCGGGTGCCGGTTGAGTACTGGCCATACAGCAGCACATCGTCACTGGCAGCGTATTCCAGCGCCACCTTGGGCAGCACGGCATCAATGGACACTTCCTCATCGATCGCGCCATAAACGATGGGCGAAAAGCCCAGGAAACCCGCGGTCTCAGGCGAGACCACCTGCAGGTCTTCAGTATGCCAGCGCAGGCCACCGATCAGCTTGAATTTTTCCGCGAAGCTGAACTCCGCTTCGGCATAAGCAGACAGTTGCTCACCATAGTTGCTCAACCCGACATCCGGTGTATCAAAACCCAGCAGGTCCAGAGAAACGTTGGTGCAGCGGTCCGGCAGGCCAAACTCCAGGTTGGTGTCGGTGCAGGTATCACCGGTGGGTGACTCAAAGGTGAAGTCCTTGTAAAAGGCGCCGACGGTGAACTGCAAAGGCCCGTCCAGCTGCGACACGTAGCGGAACTCCTGGCTCCATTGTTCCTGGGTGATGTGGTCTTCAGCAAAGGTCTGGTCCAGCCTCCCGAGCACCAGGGTGGTGGTGATGGAGTTCACCAGCGAGTAGATCTGATCGTAGCTGTAACGGTCACGCTCACGGTCAAAGTAGCTGGTCAGCGAGGTGAAGGTGCCGGGACCCACGTCCCAACCAATATCGAGGTTTGCCACCAGGTTGGTGTCATCGATCTGCGCGTCATCCAGCGGCAGGTTGGCGATGCGGTCCGACGGGTCGCCAGTATAAAGGCCCAGAGAACCGAGTTCGCTGTCATCGTAGTGCACCATGGCGCGGATGGTCAGGTCATCACTGGGCTTGGCCAACAAGACCGCGCGGAACATTCTGGCTTCAAGATCATTGACATCTTTTTTGCCATCAACCACATCGATGTAGCCCGGATAATTGAACGTGCCCGCCACCAGGCGCAGGCCCACCGTGTCCTTGGCCAGCGGTATGCTGACCGCCGCGCGAGCATTGAAGTCAGCTCCACCGTTGTCGACCAGCACTGTTTCCAGCTCAACATGACCCTCAAATTCGGACAGGCTGGGATCATTGGTGAAGTAACGCACCGCGCCGGCACTGGAACCTTCGCCGTACAGCGTGCCCTGCGGGCCGCGCAGCACTTCCACGCGCGACATGTCGAACAATCGCAGGTCGAACTGGGAACCACCCAGTGTGTTCACCGGTGATTCGTCGAGGTAAATGCCAACGGGCCGCGCAGAAGGCGCCAGGTCCTGGGTGACCAGGAAGTTGCTGATGCCGCGGATGTTCATTTCATTGCGGTTGGGTCCGCGTTCCTGGATGTTCAGGCTGGGCGTGAAGCGCGCCAGGCTGCCGACATCGACGATGCCCAGGCGGTTCATCTCCTCTTCGCCAAAAGCACGGATGGACAAGCCCAGGTCCTGCACGGTGGCTTCGCGATAGCGTGCGGTAACCACCACCTCCTCCAGCATGGCGGATTCATCTTCGCCGGCCTGCTCCTGGGCCTGGAGCCCCGTTACGGGATATGCCAATGCCGTGAGGGCCGCCAATATCCCGGCGCGTAATAAATCATTCTTCCGTTGATACAGTTTTCCCGGTACCGCTGTGTTCATGTCTCTGACCTTTCAAGTTGTTGCGTAAGTGGTGCCTGACTTCCGGCGCCAGACATGACGCAACAATGCGGCTTTACCTCAGGAAGGAATTATTCCGCTGGCCGTCGCTGGACCCTGCGGGCACCGATGGAAGGCTCATCCATGTTCAGGGATAGTTCCACTGTGTGGTGTCGGTGCCGGCCGGCGCATTGGTCTCTATGTGCGCAGCCATTTCCTTCAGCATGGCGGCGGGCCACGGGTCGGTGCCCATGTTGAAGAACGAATGCCCCACCATCGGGCGGCCATACCGGAATGAGCCGCCGTACGGCGGGTTGGTGGTGCTTTCCAGGAACTCCTGCATACGGTACACGGGCAGGTTCAGGTAGAACTCGTCCATTTCGCCCACCAGAAAATGCAAGTCGCCCACCAGCTTCGGCCCGATCTCGGTCCAGTTTTGTTCCAGGTAGTACCGAAGATCAAAGCCGCGGTCGCGCCATTCAGCCCAGACTGCATTGTCGATGCTGCCGGTTTCATAATCCCAGGCGCGCACCGGGTAGCCGTCCGGCCCCACCGGGCCGAAGAAAGCCGCGTAGCCATCGGTGAATTCGCCGGAGAGCGCGTTGTCGCCGAGCACCCCCAGCCATTGCGAGAACTGGCGCGTGGTCATCCGCACATCGCCCTTCACCGAGCGCGACAGGGGCGCTTCGGGCTGGATCCAGGTATTCACGTCCTTCGGGTGGAAAACACTGCTGTCCTCGTACATGTTCGAGTGCATCACTTCGCGGAAGTCGATCCAGTCCGGGCAATACGACCAGGCGCCGCCGA
>CBFGWJ010000134.1:0-6139 GCA_965652335.1 uncultured Gammaproteobacteria bacterium
CGAGCGGGCGGCATTTTCCGAGCAGTGATCCAGTGCGGATTCGCCCTGGCGGACTCAATCCCGGAAGATGGCCGGTGGCCTGCTATTCACGGGCTATTTGGTTGGCGACTATGACCTGCAGCAAGGCCGCGTGCGCCTGCACGCGCTGTGACAGGGGAATGGCTGCCGCCGGCGTTTCAAATACCAGCACCGTAGCGGCAGCCGGGCCTGGTTGAACCTGGCCATCAAGGATGATTTCTTCGGCGCTCATCAGTTCATCGATGGAACTGTCGGCCACCGGGCCGATGATGCCCGACTCGATGGGTTCGTCAAAGCGTGTGACGCCGTCCATCTTGAGAGGCACCCCGTGTTCCCTCAACACATTCACGGCCAGCGCCGCCAGGGGATCGGCCGCCCCCAGTTTCCCTTGCGAGTAGACGTAGCCCTCGTCGATCAGGTTGTCCTCGTGCAGGTCGATGCTGATGGCGGGTGGATAGCGCCGGCTCATTTCCAGCACGTAGCGGGTAATGGCATCGGCTTCGGGGCTTGAAGCTGCGTCTGCCCGCGCATGGCCGGGTTGCCCGGCATCGACCAGCAGGTGGGAGGAATCACCCACGCTGTGGCCGTCGGTGTTCTCGTCATATACGGCAACATTGAGGTAGCGCCAGTTGTTGGCATAGCCGTGGGGATTGTTCAGCGGCAGCAACACCACCGGCTGGTGCTTGCCAAGCTCAGCCAGGGCTTCAATGGAGGCTGCCATGGCATTGGGGCCGGCAGTCTCTTCGCCATGGATGCCGGATAGTATCCAGACCGCATTGCCCTCCTGGGGGGTGCGCAGGGCGATGATGGGCAAGGCATATTCCCGTACCGCGGGTTGTGATTGCACGATGATGTCGAGCTGCCAGCCGTGTTGCTGCAGGCTTTGAAATTGTTGATACAGTTGCTGGATGGCGGCGCGGCCATCGGCGTGCGTTTTAACCTGTGGCGGCACCAGCGGCTCGTCCGCCGCTGAAACAGGCTGTGTGGCCGGGCTGATGAGCAAGGCCGCCGCCAGCAGGCTGCGAAAACGGTTTGCCAAGTTTGTATTCTCCATGATCGGGTCCGGTGCCGGTTTGAACGTGTTTATGGGGCATACTGGCTGATGCTGGATTGCACCGTCAAAGCCTTGCTGGTAAAGAACCTGCGAACAGCCCGAGGGAGTGTAGCAACATGCACATCAAAAGCGTTAGTTGGCCGCTGGCCGTTGGCCTGATGGTTTCCTTTTCGGCTGCAGCCCAGGATGCCAAGGGACAAGGCGATGACAATGCTGCGAATTCGCAGCCGCCTGCTCCACCCACATTCTGCAAGGACTCGCCTGGTTTCAGTGACTGGGATTTCTGGGTGGGTGAGTGGAACGTGTACTCCAATGATGAGGCCCGAACGTTTTACGGGCAAAACTCCATCACCAAGCACTATGAGAACTGCCTGATCAAGGAAACCTGGGAGTCGGCGGCCGGCGGAGGGTTCTCGGTGAACTACTACAACCCCGTCAAGGGTGAGTGGCGCCAGGTGTGGGTGGCCAACGGCTATTCCATCGATTACACCGGCGGCCTGGATGAACAGGGACGTATGGTGCTCGAGGGTGAATTCTACAATTATTCGCAAAACACCACGGCACCGTTCAGAGGCAGCTGGACGCCGCAAGCGAATGGTGATGTGATCCAGCATTTTGACGTCTTCAATGCCGAAACCGGCGCCTGGGATGTCTGGTTCGAAGGCCGCTACGTCAGGCAGTAGCCTGCAATTCACGGCAGGTTTTGCATAGCCATCAGCCGGCAACTGGCGGTACAATTCTGCAAGTTACTCGCGATCGGCCAGTGTTGACCGCATGGGTTGCCGGCATGAAGTTCCATCGTCGTAATGTCCTGCGCGCCAGCGCCGGCAGAACTACAACGGTCTCATGCGGTCGTAAACCGTTTGCCGGAAAGCAGGCAAGACGTGTTGCCGGGCCCCCAACCCGGATGCATTTCTCAGTTAATTGGAAATCTCGTGATCAGAAATTTATTGTTGGTGTTGGTTGCGCTGGGCCTTTTGTTCGGCGGAATTTTCGGCTGGAAATACCACCAGGCTCAGAACAGGATGGCCGGACGGACCATGAGCCCGCCAGTGGTCAGCACGCAGATGGTGCGTGAGGAAAGCTGGCAGCCCAGCCTGCCCTCGGTGGGCAGTATCACGCCCACCCGCGGCGTGGTGATTTCCGCTGAAGTGGAAGGCATCATCCGTGAAATTCATTTCGACTCGGGAGAATCGGTCAAGGCCAACGACCTGCTGGTGCAACTGGATGTGGAAGTGGACCTGGCCGAAGCCAAAGCGCTGCAGGCTGAAAACAAGCTGGCGGTAACGACGCGCGATCGCCTGCAACGGGTGGTTTCCAGTAACCTGGGCTCACGCGCCGACCTGGATGAAGCGCAGGCCCAGGTTGACAGCACCCGTGCCCGTATCGAAGCCAAGCAGGCAGTGATCAACAAAAAGTCGGTTCGCGCCCCGTTTGACGGTGAGCTGGGAATTCGCCGGATCAACCCGGGCCAGTACCTGGCAGCCGGCGACCCCATCATCGAGCTGGTTGATCTCGACCCCATCTATGCCGAGTACACCTTGCCTGAGCGTTACCTCGGAGAGGTCAGCGTGGGGCAGGATATCAAAGTGACGGTGGCGGCGTGGCCGGGGCGGGAATTTCCCGGGAAGATCAGCGCGATCAGCCCGAATATCCAGCAATCCAGCCGCAGCGTACAGGTGCGGGCCATTCTCGACAATCCCGAGCGACTGCTGCACCCGGGCATGTTTGCCGATGTACACACGCTGTTGCCGCAGAAGTCGAAGGTGATGACTCTGCCCGAGCGGGCCATCACTTATAACCCTTACGGCAACTCCGTTTTTGTTGTGCGCGATGCACAGGGCAACAAGACCGTGGAGAGGTTGCAGGTAGTGACGGGCAACGTGACCGATGGACGGGTGGAAATCGTCAGCGGGCTGGAGCCCGGCATGGAAGTGGTTACTGATGGCCACAACAAGTTGCGCAATGGCCAGCCGGTTACGGTAGACAACTCCAGCCTGCCGGATGACCCGGCACCCCAGGCAGGCAACGGCTGATGAAGTTCACCGACATCTTCATTCGCCGGCCGGTGCTGGCGAGTGTCATCAGCCTGCTGCTGCTGGTGTTGGGCGCGCGGGCGTTTACAGCCCTTGAGTTGCGTGAATACCCCGAGCTGAGCAACACGGTGGTGACGGTGACCACCGCATACCCCGGTGCCAGCAGCGAACTGATTCAGGGGTTCGTCACCACACCCCTGCAGCAGGCCATTGCCGAAGCCCGCGGCATCGACTTCCTGATTGCGACCAGCTCGCAGGGCGTGTCGCGCATCGAAGCGCACATGGAGCTCAACTACGACCCAAACGCCGCCGTGGCGGAAATCCAGGCCAAGGTCGCCAGCCAGCGCGGAGTCCTGCCCGCTGAAACCGAGGACCCGGTCATCGATTCCACCACCGGTGAACAGCAGGCTTTGATGTACGTGGTCTTCAACAGCGACGAAATGTCTGTGTCGCAAACCACCGATTACCTGTTGCGCGTGGTGCAACCGAAGCTGCAGGCAGTACCCGGAGTGGCCAAGGCGCAGATCAACGGCAGTGGCGCTTTCGCCATGCGAGTCTGGCTGGACCCGAATCGCCTGGTGGCGCATGAAGTTTCACCCGAGGCAGTGGCCAGCGTATTGCGCGAAAACAACTTCCTCGCGGCCGTGGGACAAACCAAGGGCCTGTATGTTCGTACCGATCTTTCGGCCACCACCGATGTCAGCACGGAAGCCGATTTCCGGCGACTGATTGTCCGCAAGGATGAAGAAGCCCTGGTGCGCCTGGAAGACGTGGCCAGGATAGAGCTGGGGGCGGAAAACTACGACAGTGTGAGCTGGTTCAATGGCAAGCCTGGCGCGGTCATGGCCATCGAGCCCGCTCCCGGCTCCAACCCGCTTACGGTGGCCGGACTGGTAAATGTGGAGCTGGAGGCCATCAAGAAACAGCTGCCGTCAGGCCTGCAGGCCAACCTGGCTTATGACGGCAGTGACTATATCAAGGATTCGATCAAGGAAGTGTTTGCCACCCTGTTCGAAGCCATGATGATCGTCCTGGGGGTTATCTTCCTGTCCCTGGGCTCACTGCGCGCCGCCGTTGTTCCGGCAGTGGCCGTACCCCTGTCCCTGGTAGGCGGTGTTTTTCTCATGATGCTGATGGGCTTTTCCATCAACCTGCTCACTCTGCTGGCCATGGTGCTGGCCATCGGGCTGGTGGTTGATGACGCCATCATCGTGGTTGAAAACGTCCACCGGCACATTGAGATGGGCAAGAGCCGTGTAGTTGCCGCCATCGATGGCGCACGCGAAATGGGTTTGCCCATCATCGCGATGACCACCACGCTGATCGCCGTTTATGCTCCCATCGGTTTCATGGGTGGGCTGGTCGGGACGCTGTTCACGGAATTTGCCTTCTCATTGGCGGGCGCCGTCCTGGTTTCCGGCGTTGTGGCTCTTACATTGTCGCCCATGCTGTCATCCAAAGTGTTGCACCGGAAGGGCGAACCGGGCCGGTTTGAACAGGCGGTGGAACACTTCTTCAACCGGCTGGCTGAAGGCTACCGGCGTCTCCTCAGCGCGACTTTGGATTTCATTCCCGTCACCATGGTCTTTGCCGTTACGGTTCTGGTGAGTATCTATTTCATGTTCGCCACGACACCCAAGGAACTGGCGCCGCTGGAAGACCAGAGCATTCTCTTCCTGCAAGCCCGAATGGCGCAGAATGTAACGATGGAATACAACGAGTTCTATACCCGGCGGCTGTTGGAAGAGGTGAAGTCCATTCCCGAGGAGTACAACACTTTCCTGTTCCTGGGGCAGAGTTCGCCCAACACCACGTTTGGGGGCTTCAAGCTGTTGCCTCCGGCGCAGCGGGAACGCTCCGTCATGCAGGTTCATCCTGAGCTCCAGGCCGCACTGAACCGCATACCGGGTATGCAGGCGGCCAGTTTTCAAAGGCCCAGCCTGCCGGGATCATCGCGCGGTTTTCCCGTTCAGTTTGTAATTACTTCCTCGCAGGATTTTGAACAGCTGGACGCGGTGGCTGACGAGCTGATCGGCGCCGGCATGCAGAGTGGGAACTTCGGATTCCTGCAAAAGAGCGTGGAATTCGCCACGCCCAGGACCACCCTGGTGATCGACCGTGATCGCGCAGGTGATCTTGGCATCTCCATGGCGGCAATTGCCCGTTCAATGTCCACCCTGCTGGGCGAAGGTTATGTAAACCGGTTCAACCTGGAGGGCAGAAGCTACAAGGTGATTCCACAGGTCGAGCGGGAAGCGAGGCTGGATCGCTCTGACCTGGATGAGTATTACCTGACTTCATCGACCGGAGAACAGATACCGCTGTCCGCGCTGGTGCACTACCAGGACACGGTTGAACCCAGTTCGCGGACGCAGTTCCAGCAGCTCAACGCGGTAACCGTGCAAGGCACCCTGGCTCCGGGAGTATCGCTGGGCGATGCCCTGGCGTACCTGGAGGCGGAAGCGGCGCGTATTTTTCCGCTGGGCTTCAGCTACGATTTCAATGGTGAATCCAGGCAATATGCCGAGCAGGGACATGCCCTGATCATCACCTTCTTCCTGGCCCTGGTGATCATCTACCTGGTTTTGGCGGCGCAATTCGAAAGTTGGCGTGACCCGCTGATTATCCTGGTGTCGGTACCCATGTCCATCGCCGGCGCGCTGATTTTCATGACCGTGGGTTTCGCCAGCGTCAATATCTACACCCAGGTTGGGCTGATTACGTTGATCGGCCTGATTTCCAAAAACGGCATCCTGATGGTCGAGTTCGCCAACCAGTTACGGGCCACGGAAGGGCTGAACCGGCGCGAGGCCATTGAAAAATCTTCCACCATCCGCCTGAGGCCCATCCTGATGACTACTGTGGCCATGATCATGGCCATGCTGCCGCTGTTGCTGGCCGATGGTCCGGGTGCGGTCAGCCGGTTCAACATTGGCCTGGTGATTGCAACCGGGATGGGTATCGGCACCCTGTTTACGCTGTTTGTGCTGCCGGCGGTTTACCTGCTGCTGACGGCGAAGCAACCGGCACG
>CBFGWJ010000135.1:0-6076 GCA_965652335.1 uncultured Gammaproteobacteria bacterium
ATAAAGGATCGCGGCCTGGTGGCGCCGGGAATGGCAGCCGACCTGGTGCTGTTCGACCCGGACACCATCATCGATAACGCCACGCCGGCAAATCCACAGGCCGCCAATACCGGCATAACCACGGTCTGGGTAAACGGCAAGCCGGTGTTTGAAAATGGCGCGGTTACCGGACAGTACCCCGGAGTGATCATTCGCCGTTGAATCAGGCCGGGCTGCGTCGGCCCATACCGGGCCCGGGCGGTCAATCCGCCTGGTCCATCTGCCGGTCAGCCCTGGAGAACAGGATGAACAGCACGGACAGCAGGGCGAATACCGAGCCCATGGCGATGGCCACGGTCCAGCCGAGTTTTGCCGCGATTGCGGACAGCAGGATGGCGTTTACAAATCCCATGAAATTGGCACCGGTATTGAACAGCCCATACACCGAACCGGCATGGCGGCCGCCAATGGCGGCGCCGTTGGCGGCAAATGCGCCCTCGGTAAACTGGTTGAAGAAGAAACAGGCGCCAAGCATGCCCGCCGCCACATAGGCGTTCGGGTGCAAGGCCACACCCAGCAGCAGCAGGGCCGAAACGCTGCAGCCGATCACGATCGGCCAGCGGCAACCCCAGCGCACACCGATGCGCTGGCACAGACGGTCACCCACCCAGCCACCAGCAAAAGCTCCGGCCGCGCCGGCTATCCATTGGCCGGAGGTGAGGAAACCCGCTTCCTGCGCGCCCATGCCGCGCACCGTCACCATGTAGTAATAGCCCCAGGTGAACACTACGTAGAACACAAAATTCATGGCCGAATAGCTGAGCGTGACAAACAGGGCATCGCGATTCTTCAGCACCCGTCGCCAGGCTGCTTCGCCACATGCTCCGGATGCAGTCTGGCCGGACGGTGACGCGATCAGGGCAACCTCCGTGGCATTGATGGCTGGATGATCGGCCGGATTGTCGCGTGAATACCACCACCACAATGCACCGGCGATGAAAGCCGTGGGCGCCAGTGCCAGGAAGCCGACGCGCCAGCCGAACTCGCCGATCAGCCACGGCAGCGCCGAAGCCGTAACCGCCAGGCCAACAGTCAGCCCGGCGCTGGTCAGGCCATTGGGCAGCGCCCAACCACCTGGCGGAAACCAGCGCTCGATGGCCGACACCATGATCGGAAACACCGGCGCGTGCGAGACACCCACCAGGAACTGGATGGTCAAAAGGAATCCGATCACCAGGTAAACCGGCGCCACATCCCGTGCCGGCGTCAGGCTGGTTACCGCGATCAGGACACCCCAGGCAATGGTGATGGCTGTCATGGTGAAACGCGGCCCTTTGCGGTCGCCCCAGCAGCCGCCGGGAAACTGGAACAGGGCGTAGCCCAGGGGAAACGCCGCCATGATCCAGCCCCACTGGATCTCGGTCAGCTGAAGGTCTTCGATCATCGCCGGACCCGCGATCGACAGGTTGCCGCGCAGCAGGTAGGAGACAAAGCTGACGAACATCAGGATGGCGAGTATGCGCCAGCGGACCATGGTGGGGCGCGACGATGAAGGGATGGCGGTTTGAGTCATGGGGTTGCCCCGCGATGGTTATGGCGATTTTTGTTGCCGGACATCATGCAGCAATCCGCACACCGCCACAAACACATCTATTATGCCGGCTGGAAAACCCTTGCAATTGCTACCCGCCTGCGGGGCAATCGCAGGCGGGTAGCCGTATCGAGTTCAAGAGTTTGCAATGAGGGTTATTGCGCCGTCGCCTTTTGCACTTCGTCGAGATGCGAACTCAGCAACTCCGCCCAGCTCCTGATCAACCGGTCTGCGGCCGCCTTGTTGGTGACCTTGTTGGCGACCTGGGCGCCCATCTCGGGATCAGCCCTTGGGTCGGCGACACGACCGATCAGGGTGCTGCTGGCCGAATCGTAGAATTCCATGTACAGGGTCATGCTGCCGGCGCTGCTGACCCAGGTATTACCCCTGCTGGAACGCATGATGTCCGGTGCCGCCACGTCCAGGTTGATGATGGCCGGCCGCAGCAAAAGGACATCCGGGCCCACGGCGTCCACAACTTCGTGGCCATTCCTGGTCAACGTTTCGGTGAAAACCTTCCTGAACTCCTCGGCCAGGTCCTTCTTGATGCGCTCCACGTCCTTGTCACGCACACGCCCTTCCAGGCCCAGCTGGTCCATGTTGTAGTCACGTTCCCAGTCCTTGCGGAATTCGACGTAGCAATCCAGCAACATCACCTTGGTGTAATCACCGAGGCTGGCGCCCGGCTTCGCATAGGCAACGGCCACCTTGGAATCCTTGATCAGATGCAGGCCATCCGAATCGACCTCCGGTAACTTGTCTTTGGCGAAGGCTGTGCTGGCCACCAACAGACTTGTTGCAACGCCGATGAACTGAATCAGATGCCGATAACGTTGTGCTCGATGGTACATAGGACATGCTCCCGGGTTTCAAATGGGCCGGCAAAAACCTGCCTGACCGTTGCCGGATATAGTCGCCGGAAATTCCTGCGGCGGCAAGATACCCGGTGGGACCAGTGGCCTGCGGCAGCATGGCGAAGGAGTGGGGGTACACCTGGTGCTGGTCCGGATCGAGCCCGAACGCCAAAGCCATCGGCTGAAAGGTGACCAGGCCAGGCGCCAACGATCTGGCTGCTGTCGGTCACTACTACATTTCGCCGGGAAATTGCCCTAGAATGGCCGTATGTCCGAAAACCGGCAACCGTTGAGCCATCTGTTGCGCATAGCGCTGCTGCTGCTGCTGCTGAGCATGCAGAGCTTCACGCTTGCTCACGAACTGGATCGTTCGATCGTCCATGACGGCGGTGTTTGCGCTGTCTGCTCCGTTGGCGGCCACAATAACGGCACCATCGAAAGCCAGCCCTATTGCCCGGTTGAAATCACCGCTGTTGCCCTGGTGTCAGCAACTCCCAGTTCCCTGGCAGCGGCACCGGCCCGCCATACACCCGAGGCACGCGCCCCTCCCTCTTCTTGCTGAAGCGTTAGCGGAATCAGTCCGTCCGATCGATCGCCGCATGCGGCGATTCAGTCTTCATCAAGAGGTTTAATGAACATGCACTCTGCAAGATTTTCACGGCTGCTTGCCCTGGTGGCAATCGGCCTGCCGCTTTCCCTGCTGGGACAGGCAACCACCGAACCCGACAATACCAATCCGGACCGCATTCACGGCGAGGAGCATCAACACGACATACTCGAAGAGGTTGTGGTAACGGCTACTCCGCTGCGCCGCAATGTGCTGGAAATGTCCCAGTCCGCAACGGTGTTGAGTGGCGCTGAGCTGGAACGCGATGTCGCCAACAACCTGGGGGACACGTTGAGCCACATGCCGGGGCTATCCAATGCCAGCTTCGGCCAGAACGTGGGCCGCCCGGTGATCCGCGGCTTTGAGGGGGCGCGCGTTGGCGTGCTGAACAACAACATGGCCACGGCCGATGCCTCGGCGGTGAGCCAGGACCATGCCGTTGCCGTCGAACCTTTCCTGGCCGACCAGATCGAGGTGCTGCGCGGCCCCGCCACGCTGCTTTACGGATCTGGCGCCATCGGCGGCGTGGTCAACCTGGTGAGCCACACCATTCCGCAGGAAATTCCGGAAAACGGCATGTCGGGACGCGCCATGGCGCAGGGAGATACGGCCGCCAACCAGCGCATGGGCGCTGGCCGGCTGGATATCGGCAGCGGGCAATGGGCTTTCCATGCGAGCGGCTTTCTACGGCGCACCGATGACTATGAAATTCCCGGCGAGGCTGGGCTCTATCCCGAAGAAAACCATGAGGAAAGCCATGAAGACGATGGTGAAGAGCAGCACGAAGAAGAGCACGACCACGCGGAAGGTGGCAAGTTGGAAAACAGCTTCCTCGACAACGAGGGTGGCTCGCTTGGGGCCAGCTGGATAGGCGCGAAGTGGCGCGTGGGGCTTGCCTACACGGGCTATTCATCGGATTACGGAATTCCCGGCGCGCACTCGCATGAGCATGAAGGCGAGCACGACGATGAGCACGACGATGAGCACGGGGGCGAGGAGCATGACGAGGATGAACACGGGGGAGACGAAGAGGAATCTCTGGTAACCATCGGCCTGGAATCGGATCGCATCGACGGTGAAATCGTCGGCACTGACCCGTTCAGCGGCTTCGAGCAGTTCAAGCTGCGCGTGGCAGACTCCAGCTATACCCACACGGAATTTGAAGGCGATGAAATCGGCACGGTGTTCAACAACGATACACTGGACGGCCGCCTGGAATTGCGCCACAAACCGGTCGGCGCATTCAGTGGCGCATTCGGCGCCCAGTATTCCGACCGCGATTTCGAAGCGATCGGTGATGAAGCCTTTGTTCCAGCCTCCAGCACGCGTACTGCCGCCCTGTTCTGGGTGGAAACCGCTGATTTTGGTTCCTGGCAGCTCGATGCCGGGCTGCGCTATGACGACATCAGTATCGAAACGGATTCGGGAATGAAGCGGGACTTCTCGCCTTTCACCGCATCTTTGGGCGCCGTCTGGCATGTTACCGAGAACGGGCATCTCACCTTCAACGTATCGCAGGCGGAACGCGCGCCCACGGACCAGGAACTGTTTGCCGATGGCCCGCACATCGCCACGCAAACCTTTGAACTGGGTGATGCCGGCCTCGACACCGAGAGCAATCTGCACCTGGAGGCCGGATTCCGCCTGCACCAGGGGCCGCTCACGGGCTCGCTCACCTTCTACATGGACAATTTCAGCGATTACATCTACCAGGCAGACACCGGCCTGGAGGAAGACGGATTGCCGGTGCGGCAGTGGTCGCAACAGGATGCCGACTTCCAGGGCGCGGAACTGGAACTGAATTACGACCTGGGTGAATTCGCCAGCGGTCATTGGCAGGTCAGCGGCTTTGCTGACACGGTCCGTGCTGAATTCACCGATAACACCAACGTACCGCGAATTCCTCCCAGCCGCTTCGGTGCGGGCATTGAGTGGGACTACAACCGCTGGGCCGCGGAGCTGAACTGGATCCATGCCGGCAGCCACACGCGCACGGCGGATTATGAAACACCGACACCGGGCTATGACCTGTTGAATGCCGACCTGTCTTACCTGCTGCCCTTTGCCTCCCGTTCCGAGTGGGAACTGTACCTGAAGGCGCATAACCTGCTGGATGAGGATATCCGCAACAGCACTTCCTTCCTCAAGGACCAGGCGCCACAGATCGGCCGCAACTTCATCCTGGGCATCAGGGCTTACTTCTGATTGCCCGCAGCCCTGGGGCGAGTTTGGCGCCTGCTTGTGTTAAATTGCGCTGGTGCACCGGGTACTGCCGGGAACAATTGTCCCGGCAGCGCCTCTCCGATACGCTTCGCTCACCTGGCAGCATCATGCGGGATCGCAGGTCGCCGGTTTTCGATTCCGCAGTCATTTGAGCTTCCATGAAACCCAACAAACTGATCCGCAAAATCCACCACTGGACCACGGTGTTCCTGGCCCTGCCCCTGCTTGCCATCATCATCAGTGGCCTGCTGCTGCAGGTGAAAAAGCAATCCGGCTGGATCCAGCCGCCGGAACACCGCGGCAGCACCACTGAGCCGCGAGCCGACCTGCAGCAGATCCTCGCCAGTGTGAGCGCGATTGAAACCCTCGGAGTCAGCAGCTGGCAGGATATCGACCGGCTGGATGTCCGCCCTGCCAAAGGCCTGGTGAAGGTGATCCTGCACAACGGCTGGGAGGCGCAGGTGGATATCGGCACCGGCGAGGTGTTGCAAACCGCTTACCGGCGCTCGGACCTGATCGAGTCCATCCATGACGGTTCATTTTTTGGCGGCGACTGGGTGAAACTGGGCCTGTTCCTGCCCACCGGCATCGCGCTGCTGCTGATGTGGCTTACCGGGCTGTGGCTGTTCCTGCTGCCCTACCTGCCCAAAAGCCGCGCCCGCAAGCGCGCGGCAGCCAAACGTTGAAAGTCGTTTCAACACCGGCCTGGGACCGAGCTGGAGACCAACTCCGAAATGAGCCATCACCTGGCCTGGTGAAGGATTCCGAACCTGCGGTAAGCTGCTGACTCCTGACGCCGGTTGCGGAATGCATGCCTGAAGA
>CBFGWJ010000136.1:0-6076 GCA_965652335.1 uncultured Gammaproteobacteria bacterium
ATTGCTGGGCTGGACCCAACTGTCCCAGTACGAAGAGGAAATTGTCCAGGCTGAGGCGCGGCAGCGGGAAGTCTTTGCCCAGTTTGAGAGCCTGAGCAACGAGGAGTTGGTGAAGAGCGCCGAGGCACGGGACATCGGCCGGCGGCTGTTCGCCAACAATTGCGCCATGTGCCACGGTTCTGACGGCAGGGGCGCGCCGGGATTTCCCAACCTGGCCGATGAAGAATGGCTTTATGGCAACAGTTTTGAACAGATTCTCACCAGTATCAACCAGGGCAGGCAGGGTGTGATGCCGCCATTGGGTGATGCCCTCGGTGAACAAGGTGTTCTTGAAACCGTTGTGTATGTGCAGCAGTTGGCGGGACAGAAGGCCGACAGTGCGCTGGCAGCCGCCGGCAAGGCCCGTTTTGATATGATGTGCGTGGCATGCCACGGTGCTGATGGCCGTGGCAACCAGGCGCTGGGCGCACCCAATCTCACCAATGACATCTGGTTATATGGAGGCAGCCCGGAGGCCATCGCGCAAACCATTCGCCAGGGACGCAACGGCAACATGCCGGCACACGAAAAGCTTCTGAGCGAAGACCGGCGGCGGTTGCTTGCGGCCTATGTCGCGGGTTTGGATGACGAGGGCAGTCCTTGAGGCGCATGCCGCCTGCAATCACTGGCTGACGCAGAACATGGGCAAATCGAGCGGTATACCGGGACGCTGGAATCACAGGAAACGCGACGCGGGTATCATCGTCTGGATTTCCTTCCTGGCCGCCTGCGTCGGCACTTTCATCCTGTTTGCGCTGTTCGACCCGGCTGCGGTGGATGATGGCTGGGAATTGTCCTGGGAAATCGGCCGCAAACTGGCTTACAGCCTGGGCTTCCTGTTCCTGTTGTTGATTGCGCTACTGGCCAGCTCCCTGACAGTTTTCATGATTCGCAGCGGGCCGCACTCCGGGCACTATCACGGCAAGGGGAGGCGCACGCCGCCACAGATAGACGAGCATGCCGGGGAAGACCCGCAACTGGAATTGGATCCCGGAGAGTGGCGTGAGCCGTGAAGCAGAGACCCACGACAGCCTGTACCGCAAGGAACCCAAGGTTTATCCACACAAGGTTTCCGGGCGGTTTGCGCGCCTGCGTGACCTTGCCATGTATGTGCTGCTGGGCCTGTTCTATTTCATTCCCTGGATCAATGTAGGCGGCAACCAGGCCGTTCTGTTCGACCTTCCTGCGCGCAAGTTCTACATTCTTGGCCTGACCTTCTGGCCGCAGGATTTCATCTACCTGGCACTGTTGCTGGTCAGTGCCGGCCTCACGCTGTTTTTTGTTACCGCGGTGGCTGGCCGTCTGTGGTGTGGTTATGCCTGCCCGCAGACCGTCTGGACCGAGGCATTCCTGATGATGGAACGCTGGACCGAAGGCAACCGGCAAAAGCACATGAAACTGGACAAATCGCCCTGGAATGCCGAGAAGATCCTGCGCAAGGGCAGCAAGCACTTCCTGTGGATCACTTTTTCACTTTGGACCGGGTTCACTTTTGTCGGCTTTTTCACGCCGATACGTGAACTGGCTGTGGCCATATCCAGCTGGAACCTCGGGCCCTGGGAAACGTTCTGGGGATTCTTCTATGGCTTCGCCACCTACGGTAATGCCGGGTTCCTGCGTGAACAGGTCTGCAAGTACATGTGCCCCTATGCGCGTTTCCAGAGCGCGATGTTTGACAACGAAACGCTGATCATTTCCTATGATGCGCAACGCGGCGAACCGCGTGGCAGCCGGAAGAAAGGTACTGACATCAAGTCGCTTGGACTGGGAGACTGCATCGGCTGCACGCTGTGTGTGCAAGTTTGCCCCACTGGTATCGATATCCGTGAAGGACTGCAGATCGAATGTATCGCCTGCGCCGCCTGCGTGGACATCTGCGACCAGGTCATGGACAAAATGGAATACCCGCGTGGCCTGATCCGTTATACCACCGAAAACGCGCTGCACGGCAGGAAGTCGCGTGTCCTGCGTCCGCGTGTACTGATTTACGGAGCTCTTCTGCTGGCCATCATCAGCGGAACCTTGTGGTCCATGACCCACCGCATGCCGCTTCGTGCTGACCTCATCCGCGATCGAAATGCCCTGTATCGTGAGCTGCCCAATGGGCTGATCGAAAACGTCTATACGCTTAAAATCACCAACATGGATGACGCTGACCACGAGTACCGCTTGAGTGCAATCAACCTGCCTGAAGCGAGCTTCGATCTGTCCCGGCCGCTGCAGTTGCCGGCTGGCGAAACTGGCGGCTTTTCGGTGAGAATACGGTTGCCCAGAACCGCAGGGCAGGGAACCAGGGAATTGCAGTTATCGCTGGCTTCCATGGACAACCCCAACATCAACCGGGAGTTCAGGGCCACCCTGTTAATGCCGGTTGGCGGAGACAACCAGCCATGAAACCCCTCAGCGCTAAAGCCACCGCTGAAGCCGCGCATCACCCCGACTATCGCCCCTGGTACCGCGAGCCCTGGGTGTGGTTGATCATCGCATTGCCAGGCATCACCATCGTCGGCTGCGCCATTACCATCTGGCTGGCCCTCACGCGGCCGGATTATCGGGTCGTCGATGAACAGGGTTACCAGCAGCTTCAGTCGGGATTTCACGCCCAGCAGGCAGACGGGAATCCCTCTGCTCCAGGCCAGGACGATGGAGACGGCTGAAACCGCTTGTTTCCATTGTGGAGAGCCTGTTTCCGGCGATAGTCAACTACAGATCGAACTGAACGGAAAACTCCACGCGGTTTGCTGCCAGGGCTGCCTGGCTGTTGCCACACTGATCCGCTCTGCCGGCCTCGACAATTATTACCGCCACCGGCAACAACTCGCAGTCAAACCCGAACAATCCCCCACGGATGCCGCCGCCAACTGGCGGGCCATCGATGATCGCGAGGCCCTGTGGGGCAGTGAGTCTGCCCCGGGCCAGCGCGACCTGCTGCTGCAGCTCAGCAACATCCGCTGCGCAGCGTGCGCATGGCTGATCCGCAGCCACATGGAGAACCAGCCGGGCATCAGTTCCGTGCAGGTGGATGTCAGCAATGGGTTCTGCCGCCTGCAATGGCAGCCTGAGGCAACCCGCCTGAGCCGGATAGCGGAACTGTTGTTTGAACTGGGCTATCCGCCTCATTTGCCTTTGGCCCAGGCGGAAGAAGACGGCCGACGCCGGGAACGCATCGCTTCCCTCAAAAGACTCAGCGTTGCCGGCCTGGGCATGATGCAGGTGATGATGTATGCCGTTGGGCTGTATGCCGGCGAAGCCTTTGGCATTTCGGCGGCAGCGCAGGGGTTTCTGTCTTGGGTCAGCCTGCTGGTTTGCCTCCCGGTTTTGCTGTATTCGGGCCGAGTGTTTTTCGAAGGGGCCTGGCGCGGCCTGCGCAACGGCCGGCCGGGAATGGACCTGCCGGTGGCACTGGCAATCGCGCTGGCTTTCACTGCCAGCGTCTACCATTTTTTCATCGGCAGTGGCGAAATCTGGTTCGACTCGGTGGTCATGTTCATTTTTTTCCTGACCCTTGGCAGGCACGTGGAGCTCGTGCTGCGCCAGCGCAACCTGCTGGCGGGCAGCGCCCTGGCGCGCCTGTTGCCGGAATGGGCTGACCGGCTCACCGCCGAGGGCCGTATCGAGGTGGTGCCGGCGCTCGACCTGCGTTGCGGCGACCGGGTGCGGGTCATGGCAGGCGCCTCTTTTCCAGCCGATGGCATCCTTCTGCGCGGCGCCACCGAAGTGGACGAATCGCTGCTGACAGGGGAATCGGTTGCCATCGTCAAATCCGCCGGAGATGCCGTGATTGCAGGCAGCATCAACCTGCAACAAAGTGTGGATCTTCGGGTTGAGCGCAATCCTGAAGATTCCACCGTTTCCAGCCTGGGACGGTTGCTGCTCGCCGCCCAGGCCAGGCGCAGCGAGGAGTCCGGACTGCCGGGTTGGCTGGTGCCGGGTTTCATCGTGGTCGTGCTGTGTATTGCGCTGGGGGCCTGGAGCTTCTGGCAGCAGCATGAACCCGCGCGAGCCTTTGCCGTGGCTCTGGCGGTTCTGGTGGCCAGCTGCCCCTGCGCATTGTCATTGGCATTGCCGGTGGTGCGCTCTTCCGCCAGCCTCAGCCTGCTGCATCGCGGAATTTTGCTGACGCGTCCGGCGGCCCTGTTTGAACTGGGCGATGTGGACACTGTGGTATTCGACAAAACCGGCACACTGACCCGTGGCCAACCCAGGATCAGCTTCACTGAGCTCAATCCGGATCGGCCTGAGTTCGACGAACCCCGCGTGACACGCCTGGCAGCTGCACTTGAGGCTCATTCCCGCCACGCAGTGGCGCGCGCCTTTCGCAATTTTGAACCTGAATTGAATGTAAGCGCCGTCACGACGCATGCCGGGCAGGGTGTATCCGGGCAGTGGAATGGCCGGCTGCTGCGCCTGGGGCGGCTGGAATTCGCAGTTCCCGGAAAGCCCCAGAGTGATGCGCAGGATCAATCGCTGTGGCTCGCGGACCTGGACGGCTGGATCGCGCGTTTCAGGCTTCAGGATGAATTGCGCAGTGGCGCTGAAAAACTGGTCGAACAACTCGGTTCCGCAGGCCTGGAGACACAAATCTGCTCCGGAGACAGTGCCCAGGCGGTCAGCCTGTGTGCCGGCCGGCTGGGAATCACTTCCTTCAGTTTCCGCCAGTCACCGGAAGATAAAATTAATAATATTAGAGTATTACAGAATAAAGGTAAGAAAGTACTTATGATAGGTGACGGCGTTAACGACGCTCCGGTACTGGCCGCTGCCGATGTTTCCATCGCCGTGCACGGCGCCAGCGAACTGGCCAACAGCGCGGCCGACATCATCCTCACGGGCGACTCGCTGGAGGATGTGACTACCAGCTTTGCTGCTTCGCGAAAAGCACGTCGGCTGGTCCGGCAGAACCTGACCTGGGCCTTGCTTTACAACCTCAGCATCCTGCCTCTGGCCGTCAGCGGTGCATTGCAACCCTGGATGGCTGCCCTGGGAATGTCCCTGAGTTCACTGCTGGTGGTTCTCAACGCCACGCGCATGCGCCGCCGGAACAACGAACCAAACCTGGATACGGCCCAGCAGGCCGCGTGGTCCAGGCAATGAAGGGGCCATGAAAAGGCCATGAACACGTCATGAACATGCTGTATGTGCTGATCGGCCTGGCCCTGGTATTGCTGGTGGTGGCCATCTGGGCTCTGTTCTGGGCCATTGGCAACCGGCAGTTTGACGACCTTGAATCGCAAGGCTGGAGCGTGGTGCTGGACGATGACCGAAAGCCGCCGCCTGAAAAACAGCACACAAGCGACCAGCAGTCCGGCGGTTCTCAAAGGACAATCCAGGGGAAGCCGGGGGACAGCCTGGAATGATTGAATTGTTGCCTGTGTGGCTCAGCGCATTCATGGCGGGCCTTCTGGGCAGTGGCCATTGTTTTGCCATGTGCGGCGGAATTGCCGGCAGCCTGGGTATCCTGCAAGGCCGCTCCGCCCGTCCGGGTAGCCGGCATTTCCTGGCGGCACTGCAGTTCAACCTGGGACGCATTACCGCCTATGCCGGCCTCGGAGCCATCCTGGCGCTGGGCCTGGGTGCGGCGGGTGATCTGATGCAGGTACAGTCATGGGGCCGCGTGCTGAGAATCACCAGCGCTGTGTTGGTGGCCATGATTGGCCTGCATTACCTTTTGGACTGGCGTGGGGTTGCCTTCATCGAACGCGTGGGTGCCGGCGTGTGGCGCAAGGTTTCCCCGCTGGCCATGCGTGCCAGCCAGCGCCGTGATGGAGCAGGGCGCCTGCTGGTTGGCCTGTGCTGGGGCCTGTTGCCCTGCGGCCTGGTTTACACCGTCCTGGCCACCGCTGCCTCTACCGGTGAAGCTGCCGGCGGTGCCATCACCATGCTGGCTTTTGGCCTGGGCACATTGCCGGCGATGTTGGGCCTCACCCTGGCTGCTCCGGCTGTCTCGGTTTTATTCAGGGACCGGGCTTTTCGACGCCTGGTGGGTTTTTTCCTGTTGTTGCTGGCAGCCTGGATGATCTACAGCCTGGGAATGCAC
>CBFGWJ010000137.1:0-6073 GCA_965652335.1 uncultured Gammaproteobacteria bacterium
TGAATTGAGACCTGTCAATATATGCAATTGTTTCCAGCCGGAAACATTCCATCCGTTCCGACAAAATGACAGTCCCTTTCCACGACCGGATGGCGTTTCCAGCTGCCTGCCCGGCTTTACGGCAACGCTGAAGCTCCCGGTTTGCCCGCGAACGCCTGGGCGGCCCGGCGGTATTCGGTATCGAAATCCATGGCCAGGGCCAGTTCGCGGCCCTGGCCTGCCACCCGCTCACACTCCCTCTCATGCGCCCAGCACCATTCAATTTGCTGCTGCAGGTCGCTGAGGTCAGCGGCAACCGGGATATAGTGCTGCCAGGGTTGCAGCCGGTGGTAATACCATTGCCGGTGCCCCGTGGGCGAGGCCACTTTCAGCACACAGCAACCCATCAACAGCCGGGTGAACAACCCGGACCAGGCATTGGTGTAGCCGTCGATGTCGATGGCGAAACGGCGCTGCCACCATTCGGCCTGGTCACGGGCCTGCCCGGTGATGCCTGCCTGCGCCAACCGCTGTTGGTCTTCCAGGCTGAAAGGTTCCGTACGATCCGAAGTCACCAGCCGGGCGTCGATGCCCGGCTGGCCACGCAGCAACAGGCACATCCGCACGCGCTGGATCAGGGCCGCGTCGTCGGGGTTCATCATGGCGCTTGATATCAGGCCCTGGCCATTGGGCGACCCGCGCCAGATGATCTCCGGGCTTCTTTCAAGCCAGTCGGGCGGTGCCTGCTGGCGCAGTGCGGCATAGCCACGGCTGGTGTAGAAATCCGGATCCGGCACCAGCCAAACTGATTCGTGGTTGCCACAAAAGCCCAGCACGTTCTCAAAACCCAGGTGCCCATCGGAAACATCAACCGCGAACTCCAGGCCATTTCCCGCCAGCCGGGCGGGATACAGCACCGCCGGCAGGCGGTCAAACAGGTACCAGAACACCCGGTTTCGCTCCACGCCGGGGGCGATTCGAAGAACGATGCGGTTTGCCTTTACCGTGACGCCCACCAGCCAGGCAGGCTGCCCTTGCGGGCCATGCTCAAGCGAAATGGAGTCAACCGGCGAGCCTGCTGCCGTAAGCTCAGCCTGCAACTTGCGCTTCAGCGTCCGCCTTCTGACCACCGGCCTGGATCGCAGGAAATCGACAGCGCGATCAATAAGCGCCAGGCGGTACCGGAAAGTGCCGGCGGAATTCATGACAACACGGGTCTCATGTATATTGTCGCGATGCGTTCGATTGAAACCCTGCATTCTGCCATTGAAACGCCGGCTTCCGGCAGCGGACTGCCGGCCGATCAAGCCCGAGTCGGGTTCAGAGCGACTGATCGGGTGATGGCTGCCATCCGCAGCATGGAACGCACGGAGGAGGCCACATTCTCTCCCGATGGCCGCCTGCTGGCCATTGGCGGGTTTGGGCTGAACCGGATCAACCTGTTTTCCATGGAAGTGGCCGGCAGGGGCCAAACCAGATCGATCGACATTCCTGCCTGTGTCACCATACATTCCAATGTGCTGCAAGGCCCGCACGGCATTGCATTTATCGACAACTCGCACATGGTGGTTGCGAACCGCAATGGCGGCGTGTACGTATTCAGGGTTCCCGCTGGTGCGCTCGAGCACCACGAGCACCAGGACATCCACCTGCGGCCCATCCGGAAATTGCGCAGCGGGATTGGCGCAAAAGTGAGCTCACCCGGATCCCTTGCCTGCCATGAGTTGGGTAATGGCCGGTTCCAGGTTTTGGTGTGCAACAACTACATCCACACCATCACTTCGCACACCGGCACGCTGCCGGCAGAGACGCGCGGCGGCATCGGCAAACTCAAACGGATCAGGACGGATGGGGTTTTCCTTGAAAAGAACCTGTCGGTTCCCGACGGCATCTGCATCAGCCGGGACAAACAGTGGCTGGCGGTCAGTGTTCACACCAGCGGCAACCTGTACCTGTACCGGCTGGACCGCGAACTGGATCGCACCACACTGCCGGATGTCATTCTGGAAGGCGTGGTGTGCCCGCACGGGCTCCAGTTTTCCGCGGACGGAAGTGTGCTTTACGCAGCAGATTCCGCCAGCCCTTACCTGCACCTGTTTTACCGGCGAGGAAACACCTGGGTGTCCCTGCCCAGGCCGGACAAGTCCATCCGCATCCTCAGCGAGGAGCAGTTCCAGAAAGGACGTTACAATGCTGAGGAAGGCGGCCTGAAAGGTATTGATGTACTGCACCGGGAAAATCTCCTGGTGACCACCTGCGAATTCCACCCGCTGGCCTTTTATGACCTCGAACTGCTGCCGCAATTGGCCAGCCAGGATATCGATGACGAGATCAGGGAAAAGTCCCGGCTGCGCGACAAGGCGATGGCGGCAATCGGGTGGAGGTAGCTACAGCCCCTCGAGGAAAAGTGTAACCCCTGGCCAGGCGCCGCCAAACCGGGCCGGGCGATACTGATTTGTCCTAGTATTCGGCGTACACCACGGAATCGCCGAGGTTCAGGTTCTCGGCCACCCGATGGCTTTCACCGGAATCCAGCTCATGCATCCACACGTTTTGCTGTTGGCGCATGCCCAGCCAGCCTGCCCGGGTCTCCTGCAGCAGAATGGCATGGTATCTGCCGATGTAGGCAAGCGCCAAAAATTCGCCGCCTTCGGGCAGGTTCAAGCGGCCATCCACTTGGCCTTCGAGATCGGCCAGCACGTACTTTGAATCAACCAGCGGGCCGGACCTTTGCTTGCAGGCCAACCGTTGCAGGTGACCGATCCAGACGGCTCCAGCCAGGCGGCAACTGGCAGCCAGGCCGCTCAATTCGCGCAAGGTTCCGGTGCGTGCATCCCAAAGATGGATGGCCGCCTGGCCGGAGTCACCGGTGCCGATCAGCAGAATTCCCGGAGATGCCTCCAGCAAACCGGTCAGCGCTTTTTGCGCATGGGTGAAAATGACCTGATTGTCGCTGGCGGATTGCTGCGGCACGGCATACACGGCCGTACCGTCGTCGTAGATCACAACCCCCGGATCGGCCAGGTGTTCGGCGCGGATACCGGCGTAGAGATCGGCCGTCTCTCCGGTGCGGGGATCGACCCAGGAAATACGCGACACACGTTGCCGGTTGACTGACGCCAACTCGGCCACCAGCAGGTCATCGTTGCCCAGAGCTGTGACCTGCCGGATGGTCGTGTCGCCCAGGTGGGCAGCAATCGAGCGGCCACCGTCGGCCAGGCTGTAGCGCATCAGGTAGGCCCCCTGCCCGAAATACAGCGCACCCTGGTATGTCCGCGCCGGCTGTTCATTACAGGCCGCCAGCAACAGGCCAAGCATGAGCAGGGTGAAAGTCGTTTTCATGGAAGCTTCACAGCATGGGCCAGTGGCAGCCGGTTTGCTGCCCGACAGAATGGCCGGTACCGGGCATTCTATCGGGCTGCAGCCGTTGCGGGTGGGAATTCTGCCTGGGCTTGTCGCCAGCAGCCGGCGTTTATGGCCTGGCCTGCTTTAAAGCCAGCCAGAACAGGGCGGCGGCTTCATCATTCGAAACAATTTCCGACTCCACGTACAGCGTGAAATCGGCATGGCGGTCTTTCCGGCTCAGCATGATGGTGACATCGGGCTGGGTGACGAATTTGGCCACGAACAGGGTTGTGGCCTGATACCTTGTTGACGAACGGCACACCACGAAATCAGTGCCAGGCAGTCCGTCGGCCAGCACCAGGTCAGCCAGCGCAGGGCTGTCGACCAGGCGAATACGCAGATCCGGCTCCACTTCGTACTCACTCACCATCACTTTGTAATCCGCCTGGTAAATGGTCTGGTCAAAGTGGATGGCATGGGCAGAATCGCCACCACAATTTTCCTCAACCGCAATGCGCGATTGCGCCTCGGCGGGCATGCAGAACAACAACGCTGCCACTGCACTGCAGGCAACGCAGAAACGCATGGCAGCGCGCACACCCAACATGAAACGGTTCAATGGAAACTCTCCCGCGGAATCGACCAGCAGCACAGTACACCTGTGAACATGAACATCACCTGAGACGATGCATACGCCTTAAAGTTGCGTTCGGGCCATTACGGCGACAACACTTCAGGGCTGCACCGCCGTTGTGCCACCCGGTTCCGACACGACGGGCCGTGCAGGCTCAGAACCCCGCCACGCCGCTCGGCCAGGCGGCGGCATCGCCCTCGTCATAACCGTGCTGTTCCACGTGCCGGATGGCGTCCTCCATCACACGCAGGCCTTCGCGCAGCACGGCTTCGTCCATGTTCAGCGCCGGGTACATGCGGATGGTGTCCTGACGGTCGGAGATGGCCCACACGCCATTCTCCAGCATGCGGCCGCGCACCGCGCGTGAAATCCACCAGTCCTTGGCGTCTGGATCAGCCGCATCAGTTTTGCCGAAGCTCACGCCCAGCAGCAGGCCGTTGCCACGCGCCTGCCGCACGATGGAATACTGCTGCCAGCCACTCATGATCTCGGCGGCAATTTCACCCAGCCTGTGCGCATGCGCGACGATGCCATCACGCTCAAAAATCTGCAGGGTCCGGATGGCCGCCGCGCAACCCGCCGGCATGCCGGCAAAAGTCGAGCCGGACATGAATTCGGTGTTGTCGCCCATGATGTCATCGCGCGAGGAAATGCCACACAGTGGCGCGATACCGCCGCACAGGTTCTTGCCGTAGACCAGGATATCCGGCACCACTCCGTAATGCTGGATGCCCCACATTTTGCCGGTCCGGCCCAGGCCGGTGAGCACCTCGTCCGAAATCATCAGCCAGTCGTTCCTGTTGCAGATCTCGCGTATGCCCTGCAGGAAACGGGTATTCGGTATCCAGTTGCCGCCTTCCGCCAGGCCCGGTTCCACCATGATGGCGGCAATGTTCTTGCGATCGGCAATGCAGGAAGGAATGTGGTTGTCGAGGTACCACAGGCAGTACTCGGTGTACTGGTCCTCATCCATCCCGGCTGGAATGCGTTCGCTGTAGGGGTATGGCGCCTTGATCACGCCGCCGCCCCAGGCTTCGAGGTAATTGCTGTACTCACCCCCCAGGCCACTGAGCATTTTGGTGGCGATGCTCATGCCGTGGTAAGCCGAACTGAAGGTGATGATGTAGCGGCGTTTGGTGTGGGTCAGCGCGAGATGCACCGCAGCCTCCGCGGCCTCGGTGCCGGAAACTTCATAGTTGGTGCGCGGCAGCGCTTGATTGGGCATGACGCCTGCCAGCATTTCCGCCAGTTCGTAACGCAGCGGATGGTCGTAATGAAAGCCGTAGCGCCGGTTGGCGGCTTCAACCACCTCCAGGATTTCCGGGTGGCAGTTGCCCAACGGGTTGGTGGCCCAGCCGTTCTGGAAGTCGATGTAGCGGTTGCCGTCGAGATCCCAGACAAAATCGCCCTGCGCCTTGTCGATGACGATCTGCCGCACCGGGCGGAAGCCGCGCTTGCCGGCGCGTTCCATCTCGGCATCGAACCTGAGGCCATTCTTGAACAATGGAATGCCACGCTCCAGCGCGGCGCGAGTCTTGGGACCGGGAAATGGCTTGCTCACAGCTTTGAACCTTTGATTGTCATTGCCCCCATTCTGACAGATCGGGACGATGCTGAAAAAGCGCCGGCGATTCCGCGTACGCTTTCAACCGGGCCGCCAATCCGGCCTTTAAAGCGGAATCAGGCCTTTTCGGCAGTGGGCTGCGAAGGAGCGGGCATGACAGTACCGATGTGCATTTTGCGCTTCATCCACTCAAGGATGCGCTCGCCGCGGGTTTGCAGGCTGTCGTAGAAGGTCGGCACCACCAGCAGGGTGAGCACGGTGGAGGTGATCATGCCACCGATGATGGCGATGCCCAGCGGGCGGTAGAACCCGGCGCCTTCGCCCCAGCCGATGGCCACCGGCAACATACCGGCAATCAGCGCGAACGAGGTCATCAGGATGGGCCGCAGGCGTTCCTGCCCGGCCAGGATCAGCGCGCTGTCGCGGTCCATGCCATCAGCTTCTTTCTTGCGGGCAAAGTCGATCAGGAGGATGGCGTTCTTGGCCACCAGCCCCATCAGCATGATCACGCCGATCAGGCTCATCAGGTTCAGCGTTGCGCCGGTGAACTT
>CBFGWJ010000138.1:0-6050 GCA_965652335.1 uncultured Gammaproteobacteria bacterium
GGCTTGCTCCTGTAACGCGTGGTGGCGGTTATCGGCCAACTGCCGCCGCAATGGCCCGGATGCGCGCGGCGGCCAGCGCTTCACCCAACTGCGGGCCAGTGAAGGACGTGTCCAGGTCGGCGGCACGAACCGCCCGTGCGGCATCGAGTGCAGCTGCAACGATGCCGGCCTGGGGATACGGTCGCTGCTCCAGGCCCAGGCGGCCACGGTAATCGGATTCACAGGCCTGCAGCAGGGGCTGCAAGCGTTCGGGGCGGCGCAACAGGTCCGCTGCTTCCAGCAATTTCAGCAAAGCTTTGGGTGCCAGCTCTCCGGCGCGATGCACGCGCAGATGCAATTCGCACACCCGCTCAGCCAGCTCGCGGCAGGCCGTCGGCGCCTTCAGCCTGTGGCTGACTTCGCGCACCAGCGGCAGGCCCGCTGACTCATGCCGGTGGTGGCCAGGCCATTGATCGCGCGGCGTCAAACCCTTGCCCAAGTCATGCAGCAACAGGGCAAACCGTACCTCCAGCGGATACTGCTGGCGGGCGGCGTAATCCAGCGTCATCTGCACGTGCAGGCCGGTGTCGATTTCCGGGTGATAACGTTCATCTTGGGGAATGCCGAACAGCACGTCCACTTCCGGCAGTATCACTTTCAGGGCGCCACAGTCATGCAGCACCTGCAGGAACACACCCGGCCGCGAAGCGGACAGGCCTTTGGCAATTTCCGCCCAGCTGCGCTCGGCCACCAGGTGATCCAGCTCACCCTCGCGGCTCATGTCCTGCATCAGCGCCAGTGTTTCGGGATGCACGCGGAACCCGAGGTCGGCAAAGCGGGCCGCGAACCGGGCCACGCGCAGCACGCGCAGGGGGTCTTCGCTGAAAGCGGGCGAAACATGCCGCAGCCAGCGCGCCTCGATATCCGCCTGGCCATGGAAGGGGTCGATCAGCAGTCCCTGTTCATCGCGAGCCATGGCGTTGATGGTCAGGTCGCGCCGTTGCAGGTCCTGCTCCAGCGTGACCGAGGGATGGAAATCCACGCTGAAGCCATGGTAGCCATGGCCCTGCTTACGCTCGGTGCGGGCCAGGGCATATTCCTCTTTCGACTCGGGATGGAGGAACACCGGGAACGAGGCGCCCACCTGGCGATAACCCTGCTTGACCAGACTTTCCGGCGTGGCGCCGGTAACCACCCAGTCGCGCTCATGCGGCGTGATGCCGAGCAGCTCGTCGCGCACCGCCCCACCGACCAGGTAAGTCCTGGCGGTCATGTCCGGACTTTTCCCGAATGGCCGATTACACCTGCCACCACACTTTCGCTGACATCCCGGAGAGCGCGAAGCGCGTGATCCGGGATCCTACCTGCATCAATGCTGGATTCCGGGTCGAGCCCGGAATGACGGGAAATAGTGAATGCGTGTTTCATGTGTTCTGATCGGGCGTTTTCGCCTGGCTGCCCTTGGGTGACAGATACAACGGCACTTTGGCATCCATGCGGCTGGGGTGTATGCCGAGGTCCGGCAGCGCATTATGCCGGCTGATGCTGTCCACCTGCAGTGAGCGGAAGTTGTCGGTGGAGAAGGGCTTGCCGGGCACAAAATCCATCAGCGCCGCCTGCAGGCGGGACATCCAGTTCGGCAAGCCAATGACGCGGCGTTGCCAGCCTTTGTACCGGGCGGTCTTGTTCACCAGCTGGTAGAGCGTAAACACTTCCGGCCCCACCAGTTCCAGGGTCTTGCCGATGGTGGCGCGATAATCCAGGCACAGCGCAATGGCCGCCACCACATCGCCCACCCACACCGGTTGCATACGCGCGCCGGGGCAGGCCAGCGGCAACAACGGAACAAAGCGCAACAGGCCGGCAAACCGATTGAAGAACGAATCGCCCTCGCCGAAGATTACCGCCGGCTGCAAAATGGTTTCGTCGATTTCCGGAGCATTGCGCAGCAGTTCCTCTGCCTGGGCCTTGGTGCGCAGGTAGTGGCTCCTGCCACGGCCGGCATTCAGCGCGCTGACCTGGATGAAGCGGCGGATGTGGTTGGCTTCGCAAGCGGCAATCAGGGCCCGCACCGGTTCCACATGGGCGGCCCGGAAACCTTTGCCGCCCCAACCTCTCTCATTCAGTATCCCGATCAGGTTGATCACCGCATCCGCGCCTTCCAGCGCGGCGGCCAGGTCGTCTGGCGAACGCAAGTCAGTGCGGCGCAATTCCACCCGCGGCAAGGCGGCTATCTGCGGATAGTTCTTGCCCGAACGGGTCAGCACGCGGCATTCGTGCCCCATGGCCGATAATTCAGCCAGCAGGTGACGACCGACAAATCCGGTGGCCCCGGTGAGCACCACCCGCATGCTAAGGGCGTTCCGAACTGGCCACGGCGGGTACCGGGCAGGCGATGGGGGCGGCAGACGGCGCGGGCAGCGATGCCAGCCTTTGGTCCGGTGGAGGCATGCGGGCGGAAATCCGCTGCACCGTGACTTCCGCCCGGGAGCGGTTCAGCAGGTAGTTGTAGATGGTGGAAAACGCCAGTACCCGCGGGATGTAATCCCGGGTTTCGTAGTACGGCAGTATCTCGATCCAGATGGTCGCGTCCTGGCCCGGCAGGCTTTGCAGCCAGCGTTCCACCGCGCCCGGCCCGGCATTGTAGGCGCCGGTGACCAGCACCGGGTTGTTGTTGAACTTGTCCATCATCTCGCGCAGGAAAGTGGTGCCGAACAGGATGTTGGTCTCGGCCTGCATCAGCTGCTCGGTGCCGCTGTAGCGGTAGGAATTGCGGCGCGCGATCTGGCGGGCCGTGGATGGCATCACCTGCATCAGCCCGCGGGCATCGGCGGGCGACACCGCATCCGCTGCCATGGCGCTTTCCGAGCGCATCAGCCCCATCACCCAGGAAGAGTCGAGATTGCGCTTGCCGGCCTGGGGTTCCACCAGGTTGGCGTAGGCCATGGGGAAACGCCAGTCGTACCATTGCAGTTCACCGCTGCCCGCCAGCGCAACAATGGCCTCGTAATACCAGCCTTCACGGGTGGCGAGGGCAGCCGCAAGGCGCAGGTCTTCCGCGCTCATTCCTTTGGTCAAGAGACTCCATTCGCTGCGTGACCAGTTTTTCATATCGGTGCGATGTAATTCCAGGCTGCGCTGGACGGACGGCCTGGCGGCGAAAGCCTCGATGGCAGCATCATCGACACCGGCAGGCTGCGGGCAGATGGCGTAGGGGTACTCGAGCAGGTCGGCCGCCAGGAAACCATGGTAGTTGGCCTGTCCGGCCAGGTTTTCCAGCAGGCTTTGGGCATAGCCTTCGTCGCCCAGCTGCATGCGCGCGCGGGCATCCCAGTACTGCCATCGTTCGGAGTTCCTGGATTCCGGGCTCATGGCAGCAACCGCCAGCACCACCTCGGCCCAGTTGCCGGTGGCAAGGCCGCTGCGCGCCCACCATTCCAGCAGTTTGTCATCGCGGGCGGCCTCGGGAACCTTGCGCATGCGCAGCGTGGCATCGGGTGCTCCAGCGACGGCCGACCACAGGGCAATTTCCCGCAGGATGCCGCCCTTCTCGGCTTCATTCCAGCTGAAGTGGCTGGCCAGGTCAGGGTAGAGCTGCCAGGCGCGATCGGCATCCTTGCGGGCCAGGTGTTGCAGGCCAAAGCCGGCGATCTCCCGTCCGCGGGCATCATCCGGCCAGCTGCGGCTGCGGTCCAGCCGCAGGTAAGCCATGCTGTCCTGTTGTTGCCAGCGCTCCAGCCAGGTTTTGTCTTCCGCCGACACATAGCGCGCCAGGTACAGCGTCAGCCTGGGATTGCGCGCCTGCATGGCGCGACTGACCCGCTGCCAGGCCAGTTCATGCGTAATGCCCCGGGACTTTTTCAGCCAGTCGAACACCGGGTCGCAGGCATCGGGTTGCGATTTGCCCACCGCCCAGAGCTCCTGGGCCCGGCTGAGCAGCCCATCGACTTGCCCGCGCTGGATCCTGGCCCGTGCGTAATAACACTGGATTTCGGTATCCGTGTCACCGGCCGGATCGGCGAGCTGCAACAGCGCGTCCCAGCGGCCGCTTTCACCCAGGCTCAGTAACCAGGCACGCCGCAAGCCCTTGTGGAAAGCCCAATCCCGGTGCGCATCGAGAAAGGTGGACATGTCCGCCGGGTCAATACGGCTGCGCCGGCTCAGGTAATCGTCATAGCGCAGGTAGGGATACAGCACGTAGTCCTGCAGCCCCGCCGACAATTGCTGCACGCGCGCACGGTCGCCCCGCTTCGCCGCCTGCCAGGCCTGCATGAAGGCCTGGCGCCGTGCCGGATCGACTGGCGCTGCCGGCGCGGGAGATGCCGTTGTGGGCGATTCTGGGGCGGGCGAAGCTGGTGAGGCTTGCGCACTCGCGCCGGCCATGGCTGATCCGCAGCCCAGCAACAGGGCCAGGGCAACGGCGAAGGTCCGGGCGCGGCTTCGTGCCACAGAGTGCTCCACCGTGCCTTTCACGGTGTTTTTGAAGGTGCTGTTCACTGCCAATGTGCTTGCCAGTGTGCGTATGGAAGTCTTGATCTGGTTGGTCCTGTGAATCAATTTGGAAAAACCCCGATTGTGTTCAGAGTTTCGTTTTGAATAAGCCCGGCATCAAGGGTATGAAAATGCAACGAGGCCAGCAAGTGCATGCGGCCGGTATTGTGACAGGCGCGCGACGGAGATGCGGCTCGAAGTTACCACCATCGGTTTGCCGGCGAACACCGGCAACCGAAGAGGCGCCGCAAGTGCCTACAGGCTGACGCGCGGATGCAGCGCCTCACGCAAACCCAGTTCAGCCGGCAGTTCAACCCGCAATTCAACCGGGCAGTGGTCTGAAAAACCCACATTCACCACGCGCGCATCAAAGGCGGTGAGGTTGCGGCTCAGCATGATGTGGTCGATGGCCCGTTGGGGTTGCCAGGAAGGATAGGAAGGCAGCTCGTGGGTGGGCGTATCCAGTTCCAGCCGGTCGCAGAATGCCCGGGTTTCCGGGCTGCTCAAAGGCGCGTTGAGATCGCCCATCACAATCAGCCGGCTGGCTGACTCGAGCTTGTTGGCCAGGAAATCCAGTTGTTGCTTGCGGGCGCGTTTGCCCAGCGCCAGGTGCAGCACGGCCACCGTCAGGCTGTCACTGCCCTGGCCAAAGCGCAGCACCAGTGAACCGCGGCCCGGGATCGGCCCGGGCAGGCGGTATTCATCCACACCATCCGGCTCGAAGCGGCTCAGGAAGCCGTTGCCTGCATAGGCCACGTTACCCACTTTGCGGTTGTTCTGGTGCACCCAGTAAGGCATGCCGGAATGCCCGGCCAGGTAACGCGACTGGTTGATGAACCCGGAACGCAGGCTGCCGGAATCCACTTCCTGCAGGGCAACCATGTCGTAGGACTTGATCAGGCTGGCAATGCTGTCGAGATTTTCGGTGCGCTGGCTGTGCGGCAGGATCTGCCGCCAGCTGTGTGTCACGTAGCTTTGATAGCTGGTAGTTGCCGTGCCTGCCTGGATATTGAAGCTCAGCAGGCGCAGCTCGCGCGGGCTGCTGGTTTGCTGCCCGCCTGCTGCTGTTTTTTCCTGTGGCATTTCAGACCGGCTCGGCCGGCTCGGGCATCAGTTCCCTTCCGCAACTTCAGCAGCGGCAGCTGCTTCAGTGGCTTCGGCGCTGATGTCTTCCCTGGCCTCAACGGCAGCATCCTCGGCCGTAGCTGATGCCGGACTCATACTGGCCAGTTCTTTTGCAACCAGGAAATCCACCACGGCCAGCAGCTGGTCATAATTGGCCACGGCGGCATTGCCCTGGACCAGGTATTTGCCGTTGACCACGACGTTTGGCGTACTGTTGACGCCAGAGTTCATCAGGAACTGCTGTTCCCTGCGCATCTTGGCGTCGACGGCAAATGACTTGGAAGTGGCGACGAACTCGTCCGGGTTCACGCCATAATCCGCGTAGAACGCAGCCAGCTCCTCCATGGACTTCAACACGTGGCGCTCTTTCCAGATTTTGTCCATCAATGCTGCGTGGGCCTTGTCCGCCACACCCATCACATCAGCGGTGTTGTAGGCGCGGGCATACAGTTCCC
>CBFGWJ010000139.1:0-6037 GCA_965652335.1 uncultured Gammaproteobacteria bacterium
GCCTACCTGCCGGCGTTTCCCGCCATCGCGGCCGACCTGCGGGTCACCATTCACGACATCTCCCTGTCGATCTCGTTCTACGTGTTCGTGCTGGCCGCCGGCCAGTTGATTGGCGGGCCGTTGTCCGACCGCTTCGGGCGCGGCGTGGTGATGCTTTCCGGACTGGGGATATTCGCCCTGGCCAGCGGCTTGATCACCCGGGCTGACAGCCTGGCTGATTTGCTGTTATGGCGCTCGGTGCAGGGATTCGGCGGCGGATGGATTGCGGTTTGCGTGCCGGCCATCGTGCGGGATCACCTGTCCGGCCGGGAAGCCGCACGTTTCTTCAGTTTGATCGGGCTCATGATGATCCTGGCTCCGGGCATCGCTCCGGGCATAGGCAGCGCCATCCTGCTGCATTATGGCTGGACAGCGATATTCGTGATGCTGCTCTGCTACGCCATGGTGTTGGGGATCATGCTGCGGCTGGTGGTGTTTACCACTCCCGGTAAACCGCCTGCCGGCCATGTGGCTGTTCCGGTCTGGCACCGCTACCGGTCCGTGGTGCGGACGCGACCTGCCCTGCGCTTCATGTTTCTGCAGACCTTGAGCTTCTCGGTGATGCTGTTGTTCATCACCCATGCTTCATTCATTTACCAGCAAAACTTCGGCGCCAGCCCGACTGCTTTTGCTGTCCTTTTTGGCGCCAACATCGTGGTGATGATGGTTGCCGTGCTGGTCAACCGGTGGCTGCTGAACCGCACCAGAGCCAGGGACATCCTGCGCTGGAGCGTAACTCTCCAGGCAGCGGGCATCCTGTTGCTGGTCCTGGTGATGTTGATCAACCCGAAACTGTGGCTGTTCCTGCCGGCCATGATGATCACCGTCGGCACCATGGGTGCGATCACACCCAATACCCAGGCCTGCTACATGGATTTTTTCCCGCAGCATGGTGGCACGGCCTCGGCCCTGCTGGGGGCAACGCAGTTTTCCATCGGCGGCCTGATTTCAGCCGGTTCAGCGTTGCTGCCGGAAACCGTTCTGGCGGTGGTGCTGGCCATGGCCGGCTGTTCCCTGGTGAGTCTGCTGCTGATCTGGTGGAGATTTGGGGTCAGCGTAAACACTCGTCCATGAAGCTCAGACCATATGCCTGCTCCAAGGAATTTTTATGCCGACCCCGATTCCTGGCCTGCCTGATCGATATAAGTTTCGACATTGCCGCGCAACACATCCAGAGGCACATTGCCGCCGGTGACCAGGGTGTCGTTGAACGCTTTGAAATCATAGGCCGGGCCCATCCGTTCCTGCGCCATCTGCCGCAGCCGGTTGATTTCGGTGTGGCCCACCTTGTACCCGCAGGCCTGTCCTGGCCAGGAGCAATAGCGGTCGACTTCGCTGGCCACTTCCAGCGGGTTGGAGCCGTTTTCCTCCACGAAAAACTTCACACCCCTCTCGCGGCTCCAGCCCTTGGCGTGCAGGCCGGTGTCCACCACCAGCCGGCAGGCGCGAAAGGCCAGTGACTGCAGGTATCCGAGGCGGCCCACCTGGTCGCTTTCGTAGGCACCGAGTTCATCCGCGATCTGCTCGGCATACAGCGCCCAGCCTTCGGAATAGGCGTTGAACGACAGCATGGCGCGGATCAGTGGCTGGTTGTGCGCATACTCGCCCTGCCAGATATGACCGGGAATGGCTTCGTGGAAGGTCAGGTCCGCCAGGCTGTATTTACTGTGCAGGCTGGTGGTGTGCAGGTTGATCCAGAAACGGCCGGGAATGGTGCCGTCCAGTGAACCCGCACCGCCATAAGCGCCAGGTGCACCGGGCTCTTCCTCGGGCGGCAGACGTTTTACTTCCATGTTCGGATCCACCAGTGTGTTGAAGGCGCGCGGCATCTGCGCCTTGATCCACTTCAGCTGTTCCTGGATGAAGGCCATGATCTCGGCGCGGCCAGGGTCGCCTTCGGCGAACTGGTATTTGGGGTCAGCTGCCAGCGCCGTCATGCGCGCACCGACGCTGCCATCGGTGTATCCGATGTCCCTGAGAATGGCGTCCATGCGGGCATGCAGGTCGCGCAACTCGCTGCGGCCGAGTTCATGTATCTCATCAGGCGTCATTGAAGTCGTGGTTGAAGCCTTCAATGCCCAGCGGTAGAAATCCTCGCCATGCGGTCGGGCGGAAATACCCGGTTCATCCGTTGCGACTTTTTTCTCAGCCCGCAATTCATCCAGCTGGCGTTGCAATGCCGGGGCAATCTGCTGGGTGCTGATGGCCCGGGCGCGTGATGCCCAATCGCCCGGAATTTTGCCGGTGCGCCGGGCAATCGATTCCACCACGGAGCCACCCTGTAGCGCATTTTCCAGCGACAGGGTCATTTGGGCAATGGCCTTCTCCAGCAGGAAACCGGGTGGCGTGAGGCCCAGTTCACGTGCCGCTCGAATGCGTTCGAGTTCGCCATCCAGCTGCACCGCATAGGATTCCAGCCGCGCCAGGTAGGCTTCGGCATCGTCGGCGTTGTTGATCAAATGATCGCTGTCGAGGAAACGAGGAATGTCGAGGTAGGCGCCGACATTCTGGATCACCACGTAGGGCGTATTGCGCCAGCTGCCCACGGTGGGGTCGCCGTAGGGCAGTGCGAACCCTTCCAGCGCGGTCTGGTAGGCACTTTGCACCACGGCGACACTGGTGCGTATGGAAGGGCTCAGCCCGCCGGTGTCCAGCGTGTCCAGTCGCGCCAGGTCGGCCTTGAGTTGCCCAGCGATACGCTTCTGCCCGGCCAGCGACCGGTCGGTAAGCTGTGACCGCAACGCAGCACGGGCACCATTGTCGATGCCCAGCGAGGTGGCCGATTCAGGAAACAGTCGCAGCAGGTTTTCAGCAATGGATTCCAGCAGCTTCAGCGCGGGCGCATCACCCGCAGCCTGGCTTTCCAGCGCAAAAGCACTGGCTATGGGGCCCAGCAGGGGCAGGGCGGTGGCGGAGACCAGCGTGGCGATCAGTTCACGTCGGCTGAACGTGCAATTGAGGTGTTTCCGGTTCACGGGCAGTTCTCGTTTCGGCAATTCAGGTGGCCAAGCTTACTGTGACCTCCTCGCCAACGCCATGGTCGCAGCCACGGCCAGCGCGACAAGACAGTTCAGGACGACTGGCGGCGGTCATTCGGGCAGTGTGAACGGGCCCAAAAAAAACCCGCCCGCATCAAATGCGGGCGGGCTTGCTGGTCCCACCGGCCAGACTGCACGTCTGTCCTTGGGCCTGGTTGTGCCCAGGCTATGAACCAGGCCAGGTGGTGTTACCCGGTTGCGAAGCGTTATGAACGCACATCCAGGTTATTGATCACGCGGACCACACCAGCCACCTGCACAGCGGCCTTGTAGGCGGCTTCGCGTTCAGCCGCGGTGTCCACATGGCCACCCAGGCTGATCACACCCTGGTCGGCTTCAATGTCGATTTTGAGCGTGTGGGCTACCGGGTCTTCGGCCAGGGCCGCTTTTACTTCGGCAACCAGGATCTTGTCATCGACATACTCACCGGCAGTGCGGTCACGGGCCTGCAACTGCAGGTTGTTGTCAACCGACTCGACGCCCTTGATACCGCGAACGATTTCCTCGGCACGGGTGCGTTCTTCCATCGAATCCACGAAGCCGTTCAGCTGCACGTGGCTCTTGTCGACCTCGACATCGATCTTGATGGCGTCGGTTACCGGATCGGCAGCCAGCTTGGCCTTGGTCTGGGCGGCGATGCTCATGTCATCCACCACCTCTCCGGCGGTGCGCTCACCGGCCAAAGTGTCGCCGGCTCGCGCCAGGCCAATCGAGGTCATCAGGGCGATGCTCAAAGCATAAGCGAGTTTGGTTTTCATCACATTTCCTCCGTTTATGTTCAGGTGAGCGCACGCTCGGGGTGGCGCGCTCTCACCCTGGAGTTATGCAATGACTGTGCCAGCGTCTCTCTTCCGGGCTGGATTGGGTTTGGGCGATGGGTGCGAAAGCCTGCTGGGAGACCGTTTGCAGGGAAAGCAGGAAGGGTGCGCCGGAACTGGCGGTCGCGGGGTTCGGCGGCGCAGGACCGATTTTCCCCGGGTAAGAATTGCCGCCGGTTTGTAAGAATTTCCCGCCCGCCCCAACCCGCGGGCCCTGGCGGCCTGTTACAGGCCCTGGCGCAGGTGTTCCTTGACGTAGTCCGGCAGGCCGTCTTCCGGCGGAACCGGAGTGGGTTGGCCGTTTTCATCCAGCGCGACAAACTTGAATTTTCCTTCGGTGACTTTTTCCCGGTTGCCGATGCGCCCGCGCCGCACCCAGGCCTCGACATTGATGACCATGGAAGTGCGGCCGATGCTTTCCACCTGGGTGTAAACTCCCAGGATATCGCCCACTTTGACCGGGCGGATGAAGCTCATGCTGTCCAGCGCCACCGTCACGGCCCGGCGCTGCGCCCTTTGCCCGGCGCAGATGGCAGCGGCCATGTCCATTTGCGCCAGCACCCAGCCGCCGGAAATATCCCCGGCCGGGTTGGTGTCGCTGGGCATGGCCAGTACGCGGGTGGTGAGGTGTCCGTTGGTTGTTTCGGTCATTGCGGCGGAATTCCTGAAGTGTGGATGGGGTTTACTGCCAGGTGATGTATCGAATGCCTATCCTAACCAGCTGCGATGCCGGCGACAAACCGGCCTCATTGGCGTTCCAGTGAGAGTCCGATTGAGGGTTTCCGGGCTTGCCACCGCGTCATCTTCACGAAATACCCACAGTCAATGCCTATACTCGCGGCCTGGTAGCCTGTAGCAGCCGAAGCAGCCCGGCTTGTCCCGGTTTGCCCCGGCTTACATGTTGCATTCCGGCTGTACATGGCACTATGTATGGATACTTGAGAAGAAATGGAGTGGTTCGTTTGAACTGGAAACTGACACTGGCCATCTGTCTTGGCCTCCTTTTGCTGGCGACGCTGGCGGTGTTTGGCATTTTCATGACCGAGCCCGAGGCCAAGCGCACCAGCGCCACCCGGCGTTCCGCCATGCTGGTGGAGCTGGCGGGCGTGGAGCAGGGCACGTTTCGTCCCGCCATCGTGGCGACCGGAAGCGTGCGCCCGGAGCAGGAGATTTCCCTCAGCCCGCGCGTGAGCGGGCAGGTGCTGTCGCTGTCAAGCAGCTTCACGCCGGGCGGATTCGTGGATAAAGGCGAAGTCCTGCTGCAGATCGACCCGGCGGATTATGAAACCGCCGTGCTGCAGCGCCGCAGCGAACTGCACCAGGCCGAAGCCGAACTCGCGATGGAAATCGGCCGCCAGGAACAGGCGCGGCGTGATTACGAGGAACTCAAGGGCAGCATCTCCGAAAGGTACCGCACGCTGGTATTGCGCGAGCCGCAACTGAACGCGGCCCAGGCTGTAGTGGAATCGGCCCGCGCGGCATTGCGCCAGGCGGAGCTGGACCTGGAGCGCACCCGCGTGCGTGCCCCGTTTGACGCTCACGTGCTCAGCCGTGATGCGCATGTCGGCTCGCAGGTGGCGCCCGGCCAGGTGCTGGGGCAGCTGGTGGGCGTGGATGCCTACTGGGTGGAAGCCAACGTTCCGGTATCCAGCCTGCGCTGGATTGCGGTGCCGCGCGACAGCGGTGCTTCCGGTGATGATGAAGGGGCCAGGGTCGAATTGCGCAACCGCACTGCCTGGCCGCAGGGAGTGTACCGCGAAGGGCGGGTGGACCGGCTGGTGGGCGCGCTGGAGAGCGAGACCCGCATGGCGCGCGTGCTGATCCGGGTGGAAGATCCACTGGCCCAGGCCGGCGCGGCGGGCCGCCCTCCGCTGATCGTGGGCTCCTTTGTCGAGGCGCGGATCGAAGGCAAACCCATCGACGATGTCATTCGCATGGAGCGCTCTTACCTGCGCCAGAACGATACCGTCTGGCTGATGGAGGACAAGCAGTTGCGCATCGTACCGGTGGAAGTGGTGTTCAGCGATGACAGCCATGTCTACATCGGCGCCGGGCTGCAGGTGGGCGCACAGGTCGTGACCACCAATCTCGCCACGGTGGTGGAAGGCGCCAGCCTGCGCGTGGCCGGCGAAGCCCCATGAG
>CBFGWJ010000140.1:0-6028 GCA_965652335.1 uncultured Gammaproteobacteria bacterium
AGTGATGTTGAGGCTTCAATAACAATTCTACCTGCCTTTACCGACAACCCGGATTCTTTAGCGAGGACCCATCATGTGTTCGATTTTTGGCGTGCTGGATGTACGCCAGGACGGTTCTTCCGTCCGCAAAATGGCTTTACAGCAATCGCGATTGCTGCGTCACCGCGGCCCCGACTGGAGCGGTATCTGGACTTCCGGCAAGGCCGTGCTGGCGCACGAGCGCCTGGCCATCGTTGATGTGAATACCGGCGCCCAGCCGCTGGTCAGCGAGTCGGGCAAACAGGCGTTGGCGGTGAACGGTGAAATCTACAACCACCAGGAAATCCGCCAGCAGTTGGCGAAGCAGTACAAATTCAGCACGGAATCTGACTGCGAAGTCATCCTGCCCCTGTACCTGGAACACGGCGCGGATTTTCTCGACCGCCTGCGCGGCATGTTCGCCTTCGTGCTGTATGACGAGGCCAGCGACAACTGGATGATGGCGCGCGATCCCATCGGCATCATCCCGCTGTACTACGGCCATGACGCCAATGGCCAGTTGCTGGTCGCCTCGGAAATGAAGGCGCTGATGGACGTCTGCACCCAGGTGCATGAGTTCCCGCCTGGGCATTACTGGGTCAGTGGCCAACCGGAGCCCCAACGCTGGTATCACCGCGACTGGGAAAGCTTCGAGGCGGTGGAGCACAACACTTCCGATCGCGCCGCTTTGCGTGCCGCCATGGAAGACGCCGTCAAATCGCACCTGATGACCGACGTGCCTTACGGCGTGCTGCTGTCCGGCGGGCTGGATTCATCCATCACCGCCGCGCTGGCCGCCAAACACGCTGCCATGCGGGTGGAAGACGATGAACGCAGTCCCGCCTGGTGGCCGCGATTGCACTCCTTTGCGATCGGCCTCGAAGGCTCGCCCGATCTCGCGGCAGCGCAAAAGGCTGCCGACCATATCGGCACCGTGCACCACGGCTTTACCTTCACCATCCAGGAAGGCCTGGACGCGCTGGAGGAAGTGATCTACCACCTCGAAACCTATGACGTAACCTCCATTCGCGCCGCCACGCCGATGTATTTGATGGCGCGCAAGATCCACGCCATGGGCATCAAGATGGTGCTGTCGGGTGAAGGCGCCGATGAGATTTTCGGCGGTTACCTGTATTTCCACAAAGCGCCCAATCCGCGTGCATTTCACGAGGAAACCGTGCGCAAGCTGTCGCGCCTGCACAGCTACGACTGCCTGCGCGCCAACAAGGCCATGGCCGCCTGGGGTGTGGAAGCGCGCGTGCCGTTCCTGGATACGCGTTTCCTCGACGTGGCCATGCGCCTGAACCCGGCCGACAAAATGGCCGGCCTGCAACCCGATGGCACCAGGCGCATCGAGAAGTACATCCTGCGTGAAGCCTTTGCCGACCTGCTGCCGGCCGAGATCGCCTGGCGCCAGAAAGAGCAGTTCTCCGATGGCGTGGGTTATGGCTGGATCGATGCGGTGAAAGACCATGCCAATGCCATGGTCAGCGATGCCGACATGGCTCGCGCCGCGGGGCGTTTTCCGTTCAACACGCCGGCCTCCAAGGAAGGCTATTTCTTCCGCAGCATTTTCGAAAAACTCTTTCCGCTGGCTTCCGCTGCGCAAACGGTTCCCGGCGGCCCGACGGTCGCCTGCAGCACACCCGAAGCCGTATTGTGGGATAAATCCCTGCAGGAAATGAACGACCCGTCCGGCCGCGCCATGCGCTCGGTGCATGAGCATGCCTATGCCGCAGACGCGACTGGAGCAGCGCCTGAGGCCTCACAATGAGCAGTAAACTGGTGAACAGCGAGGTGAGTGACAAACGATCCTTGCTGGTACAGAAATTCGGCGGCACCTCAGTTGCCGACCTGGCCGGCTTCGAGGCCAGCGCCGATGTGATCCAGCATCACGGTGGCGACGGCCAGGTGATCGTGGTGCTGTCGGCAGTGAAAGGCGTTACCGACCTGTTGCTGGCCGCCATCGACCAGTCGGTTGAAGGCGGCGATGGCAAGTCGCCCCTGGCGGAAGCGCTGAAGCGGCAGCAAGTCGTCATCGATGAATACACCGCCAAAGGCATCCCCACGCCATTGGGCAGCGCGTTCCTGGCGGAGCAGACCGATCAGTTGGCGCAGCGCATCGAAGGTGTGCGACTGCTTGGCCAATGCCCCGACCGCATCCGCGCGCGCATATTGGCCACGGGTGAAGGGTTCAGCAGCCGGCTGATGGTGGACCTGCTGCGCCATCGCGGAATTGCGGCCGAGTGGTCGGATACCGATGTGTTGCCGCTGGTGAACGAAGACTGGCTGGATTCGCTGGTGGATGTCGATGCGGCGGGGCCGCTGCTCAGACAGCGCTTGCGGGACGACATCAAGGTGCTGGTGCTGCCCGGCTTCTATGGCCGCAATGCCGATGGCGAAATCCAGCTGCTGGGCCGGAATGGCACGGATTATTCTGCTGCCGCCATCGCCGCCGCCACCGGCGCATCGCGTTGCCAGATCTGGAAAGACGTGGACGGATTTTATACCGCCGATCCGCGCATCGTCTCCAACGCCCAGTGCCTGACCGAAGTGAGTTACGAAGAGGCCATGGAGCTGAGTTATTTCGGCGCCAAGGTGATTTCCGCCAAGGCGCTCACGCCGTTGTCGGCCAAGAATGTGTTATGCGAGATCCGCAACACCTATGATCCCGACCTGCCTGGTACGCTGATCCACCGCGATGCCAAACGGGCTCATGTGGTGCGTGGCATATCGCATCTGCAAAACGTGGCCTCCATTACCCTGCATGGCGGCGGCTTGCGCGGCCGGGTGGGCATTGCCCGCCGCGTCATGGACGCGCTGGCCAGCCGTTCCATTTCGATCCTGTTGATCGTGCAGTCGTCCTCGGAATACAGCATCACGCTGTGCGTGCGGCAGGTGGATGCCGACAAGGCCCGGCGCGCTCTGGAAGAAGAATTCCACTTCGAACGCCTGCACAAGCTGGTGGATGAAGTGCTGGTGCAGGGCAACCGCGCCGTGGTGTCTTTGGTGGGCGAGGGCATGAAGCATTACCGCGGCATTGCCGCGCGTTTTCTGACCGCCATCTCTTCCGCGGGGGTGAATGTCGAGGTGATCGCGCAGGGTTCCACCGAATGCGCCATCGCGGTGGTTGTGGAAGGCGATGACGCCCAGTCCGCCACGCGCGCCTGTCACACGGCATTCTTCAGCCATACCACGCACATCGACATCATCCTGCTGGGCTGCGGCAACGTGGGCGGCGAACTGCTGCGGCAGTTCCGCCAGCAATCACCCAAGCTGCTGGAGCATGACGTGGAACTGCGCGTCCGCGCCATCGCCAACAGCCGCCGCCTGCTGGTGGCCGATGATGTGATCGACCTGGAGCAGTGGCGCGAACAGCTGGACGAAAACGGCAAGGCCTACACCATGGATGACGTGCTCGCCATCCGCGACCGGCTCGGCCTGCTGAACCCCACTATCGTGGATTGCACCACCGATGAGAAGCTGGCGGCGGAGTATGTGCGCCTGCTGGAAGCCGGGTTCAATGTGGTATGCGCCAACAAGAAAGCCAACACCGCCTCGTTGCAGTACTACCGCGACATGCGCCGGGCGGCGTCGAGGAATTTCCGCCGCTTCCTGTATGAAACCAATGTCGGCGCCGGCCTGCCCATCATCGATACGCTGCAGGGCCTGATCCGCTCCGGTGACGAACTGAAGTCATTCGAAGGCATCCTGTCCGGCTCGCTGTCGATGATTTTCGGCCTGTTGGAAGATGGCATGGCGGTTTCTGAAGCGGTGGCCAAAGCCATGGAGCTCGGCTACACCGAGCCTGATCCACGCGATGATCTTTCGGGTATGGATGTCGCCCGCAAATTGCTGATTGTGGCACGTGAAATCGGCTTGCAGCTTGAACTCGGCGATGTCCAGGTGGAGCCGGCGATTCCCATGGGCAGCATCGCGCACGTCGACAAGGTTGACCTGCTCCCTGCCATCCAGAAGCTGGATGCGGCGTTTGCCGAAAGGGTTTCAGCAGCGGCGGCCGCGGGCAAAGTGTTGCGCTACGTGGGCAGTATCAAGGATGGCCGGTGCCGGGTGGCGGTGGAAGAAGTGCCCAGGGACCAGCCGCTCGGGGCGATCCGCGATGGTGAGAATGCCCTGGTGCTGCATACCCAGTACTACCAGCCCATTCCCATGGTTTTGCGTGGCTATGGGGCCGGCGCCGCGGTAACGGCCGCTGGAGTATTCGGCGACCTGTTGCGGACGGTGTGGCGGCCATTGGACCAGCGCTCATGAGCCAGGCCGGAATTACGGCTGGCATGGAGTCGCCTCGCACCTTGCTGCGTATCTACGCGCCCGCATCGGTGGGCAATGTCTCGGTGGGTTTTGATGCGCTGGGGTTGGCGCTTTCACCCATCGATGGCAGCCTGTTGGGCGACGTGGTGCAGCTGCGGGCGGCGGAACTGGAAGACTGGCAACTGGAGTGCGCCGGGCCGTTTGCGCACAAATTGCCGGCCGACCCCGAGCAGAACATCGTCCTCAAGTGCTGCCGCTTGTTCCAGCAGGAAATGCAGAAACGCGGGATGGATGTGCACCTGGCGCGAGTCACGCTGGAAAAAAACCTGCCGATCGGCAGCGGGCTGGGGTCCAGTGCCACCTCGGTTGTGGCAACCCTGGAAGCGCTCAACCGCTGGCATGACAATGCATTCACATCCAGGGAGATTTTCCACCTGATGGCGGTGGCCGAAGGTGGCATCAGCGGCGAGGTTCATCTCGACAACATTGCACCCTGCCTGTATGGCGGATTGCGGCTGTGCCCGCCATCCAGCCAGGCCGAATATGCCCTGCCCTGGCCGGCACGCTGGCAAACCGTGGTGTGCTGGCCTGGAACGGAACTGGTGACGCGCGAAGCCCGCGCTGTGCTGCCGGAGACCCTGCCGCGGAAAACCGTGGTGCACCACGGTGCGCAGTTTGCCCAGTTCGTCTATGCGTTGTACACCGGTAAAACCCGCCTGGCCGCGTCGTCGATGCAGGACCTGATCGCCGAGCCTTACCGGCGCAGCCTGCTGCCGGGTTTCGATGAGGCGCGTGAAGCCCTGCTGGAACTCGGTGCGCTGACGGTAGGTATTTCCGGCTCCGGCCCGACCCTGTTTACGATTGCCGATGATTCGCAGGTTGCCAAGGCTGCCGCGGCATGGCTGGATGAAAACTACCGACAGAATGATGCAGGTTTTGTACATGTCTGCCGCGCTGATCTCGGTGGCGCCCGCAGCATTTGAGCTTGTAGGAGCGGCTTTAGCCGCGACAAGTCGGCGCTAAAGCGCCTCCTACGGTATCGGATTTGTAGGAGCGGGTTCACCCGCGACCAGGTCGGCGCCTATGCGCCTCCTACGGGTAATGGAAATGGAAATATGGACCTGATCAATATCAAACATCCTGATGAGGCGGTTAGCTTCAAACAGGCGGTGCTGCAGGGCCTGGGCCGTGACCAGGGCCTGTTTTTCCCGCGCCGGATCGAGCCGCTCACCGATGTGGACGGTTTGTTGAAGACGCCATTCGTGCCGCGCAGCGCGGCCATCCTGCATCACCTGCTGGGCGGCGAACTCAACCGCCAGGCCGTGCTGGAAATGGTGGAAGCCGCGTTTGATTTTCCATTGCCGGTGAAGCCACTCGACAAGCGGATTTCAGCGCTGGAGCTGTTCCACGGCCCTTCGCTGGCGTTCAAGGATTTCGGCGCGCGTTTCATGGCCCAGTGCCTGGCGCGATTCCGTGACAGCGGGCCCATGACCATACTCACCGCCACCTCCGGCGATACCGGTGCCGCCGTGGCGCACGCTTACTATCGCCAGCCGGGCATCGAGGTGGTCATCCTTTATCCCAAAGGCCGCATCACGCCACTGCAGGAAAAGTTGTTCTGCACGCTTGGGGACAATATTCGAACCGTGGCTGTTGAGGCCGATTTCGACACCTGCCAGGCACTGGTCAAGCAGGCTTTCGACGATGCCGCGTTACGTCGGGAGATTGGCCTGAATTC
>CBFGWJ010000141.1:0-6016 GCA_965652335.1 uncultured Gammaproteobacteria bacterium
CCTGCTTTCCTGCCAGCGGCAGCAGCCTCTCGCTGAACTCGAATCCCAGTACCGTGGCGGCTGCCATGACTGCCAGGGTGCACCATGCGGTCCGGCTTCCAAACGCCGGCTGAACGATCAACCACAGCATCAGGCCAACGCCGAACCGGTGCAGGATGATGGCCAGCCCCAGGCTTTCACCTTCACCCATGGCACTGCCAGCCAGGCCGGCCCCATCCATCAGCGCATGCAGCATCAACCCCACCAGCGCGAAGCCAAGGGTAGCCAGGTGCAGGGTTTCGGCAGCCCGCCGGACCAGCGATTCCAGGATTCCGGGTAGCAGGTAGCCTGTCAGCACCAGCAGAATGGAACTCCAGCCCAATGCTTCCACGGTTTCCGGAACCAGCAATACAATCACCAGCACAATCAGCACTGCTACCACAATCTGGTCGAGGGTCCTGGCCAGGTGGCCACCGCGGGACAACCAGACGAACAAAGCCGGTCCTGCAAAGGTTATGAGCAGAGAGAGCAGCAGCACGATCGCGCCTGGAATTCAATCAAAGGGAGAGCATACTACCACAGCATTCACCAGGGCCCGCCTATGCCACCCGCAACATGCTTGTTAGAATAGATTTAACTCACTCCTTGAACGAAAACATTGGATACATCCAGCATCGAGGCCATTATTGCCGAAAGTTCTGCAGAGCATCCTGACGATCACGAACTCCGTGACCTGTTGGCTGCGATCGCGGAGCGTAACGGCCGCACAGCGGACGCCGAGGAAATTGAGCTGGCGGCACGTTTTGTGATTTCCTACATCAGCCAGGCACCCTACATGATGAAGGTAGCCTGGACTGCTGCCAGCACGATTGGCCTGGAAAACGAAATGTTGCAGATACTGGCTGTGGTGCAGTCCTACTGGGAGCAGGATGATGACATCATCCCGGATAAACTTGGCACGATTGGCCTGCTGGACGATGCCTATTGCTCCCTGTGCACATTGCAGGCAGTCTCCGACCACTTCCAGCTTCAAACCGGGAAGTATTTGTTCCCTGATGACCTCAGCGCGGCCAACCGGCTGATGAGGAAAATCATCGGTGAGCCATATGCATCGGAGCTGGACAAACTGGTGCTGAACACCATGCGCGAATCCGGCGCCATCGATTCCATGAAGAAATTGGCCAGCCACGAAAAACAACTGGATTTTGCCCGGCAAAGCACCATCTGGAACCATGGCCCCGCAGGTGACCTGGGCGTGAATGCCCTGGCCGGTATTGGCCTGTTGGGCGATTGATCGCCCGCGGCGGCCCAGCCCAAGGCGAGAAATCTTCACGCACCAGGCCCCGGTTGGTTCCCCCACCTGCCACCACATTGTCCTCGATGGGGACAATGCAGGACAGCAGAATGACCGTTCAGCGCCTCAATACCCAGGTGAGGCAACATTGCGTCATGGTCAAATTCCGCGAGCCCTCCCTGGCCTGATTCGGCCTGCGGTAACTTGGTTCACGCAGTGACAATATTGATAGAATAGCCGGCTTCGCACACGCATTGCACTGCTTCGAGGCTCGATTTTCGATATGAACTCTGGACGCACAGCAGGCATCAGGCAATGCGCGGCGTGAAAGCCACCATGACGAAGACAATACAGGTGCGGATTTGAGCATTCACTTATACAACACGCTGACACGCGAGAAACAGGTATTTGAACCCGGTGACCCCAACCGGGTTACCCTCTACGTCTGTGGCCCGACTGTTTACAACTTTGCCCATATCGGCAATGCACGGCCAGCCGTGATTTTTGACCTGTTGCGGCGAGTTCTGGAACAGCATTACCCGAACGTCATTTATGCCCGCAATATCACGGACGTGGATGACAAGATCAACGACGCCGCGGCCGAACAGGGAGTGAATATAGAAGTCATCACCACCCGGTTCACGGAAATCTATCTTCAGGACATGGCTGCGCTCGGAGTGAGGGAACCCACTCTGGGCCCCCGCGCAACCGAGCACATTCCACAGATGATAGCGATGATCGAACGCCTCATCGATGCCGGCCACGCCTATGCGGCAGAGGGGCATGTGCTGTTTGATGTCGAGTCCTATCCCCAATACGGCGCACTGTCGCGGCGGGACATGCGGGAAATGGTTGCAGGCGCGCGCATCGAAGTTGCTCCCTACAAGAAGCATCCAGGCGATTTTGTATTGTGGAAACCTTCAACGGATCCACAACCGGGTTGGCACAGTCCCTGGGGATGGGGCCGTCCGGGCTGGCATCTTGAGTGCTCTGCCATGGCCGAAACCCACCTGGGCGAAACCATCGATATTCATGGTGGTGGACAGGACCTGGTTTTTCCACACCATGAAAACGAGATTGCCCAGAGCGTCTGCTCGCATGGCGGCAGGCCGTTCGCGCGCTATTGGTTGCACAATGGTTTTGTCACCATGGAAAAGCGCAAGATGTCCAAATCCCTGGGCAATACCTTGCTGGTCCATGAATTGTTGAAACAGTGGCCAGGGGAAGTTTTGCGTTACCTGCTGCTGACCGCGCACTATCACCAGCCTCTGGACTGGTCCAACCAGGAACTGGAGCGTACACGCCGGACCCTGGATCGCCTTTACGGCGTGTTGCGCACCGCCAATGATGACTTCGGTCCGTTTGAAGCGGCGGATAAGCCTGGAGAAGCCTTCCTGGATGCCCTGCGGGACGACCTCAATACCCCGGTGGCACTGGCCGAGTTCAACCGGCTGGCGCGGGAACTGGCCAATGCAAAGGACGCTGAGGGCGCGAGGGCGTTGGCCGCCGAATTACTGGCCAATGCCAGGCTGATTGGCCTGCTGCAGCAGTCACCGGCACAGTGGTTCTCCGCCGGAGTGACTGACCTTGAAACCCGGCAGATAGAACGCCTGATTGAACATCGCAACGCCGCTCGCGATGCGCGGAACTGGTCTGAGGCCGATCGGATCAGGGATGAATTGACCGCCATGGGCATCCTGCTGGAAGACCGTGACGGAACCACACTTTGGCGCAGGGTTGATTCCTGACCGATACGTTGCCAGGTTTGAAAGCATGCATGATCCCAACAAAGCTCAGGAAGAAATCGTGCAGTCATTTGGCCTGTTCGGTGAATGGCTGGACCGATATCAGTACCTGATAGATTTGGGACGCAAGCTCGAACCATTGAGCGAGCAGGAAAAAGTTCCGGAAAGACTGCTCGCCGGCTGCCAGTCGCGTGTATGGCTGATACTGGAAGGCGGCGCGGAACGGATTACCATCAGGGCCAACAGCGACGCCGCCATCGTTTCGGGCCTGATAGCCCTGTTGATCACTGTGTATTCCGGCTGCAGCGCACAACAGATCCTGGACACCGAACCCTATTTCATCGAACGGATAGGGCTCGCCGAACATTTGTCGCCCACCCGCGCCAACGGCCTGCACGCCATGCTCAATGCCATTCGCGGTTATGCCCAACAACAGCTGAAAGCCTGAAAGCCGGCAGGCTTGCCAGCCCGGCCTCGGATTGAGCCGGCAATTCCGATGAGCGAAAAAAAGCCCCGCATTTGCGGGGCTTTTTTACTACCGTTGAATGCGCCGGTTTAACGATCGAGTACGATCAGTTCAACGCGACGGTTCAGCTGGCGACCTTCATCGGTGTCATTGGTAGCCACCGGCTGGGCTTCGCCATATCCACGAGCCGTCAAGCGGCTTGCAGTGATGCCCTGGCTGACCAGGTAATCACGCACGGAATTGGCGCGACGCTCTGACAGGCCCTGGTTGTACTGGTCGGTACCAACGCTGTCGGTATGACCGGCAACTTCAACCACTACACGCTCGTGGGTCTTCAGCAATGCGGCTGCATCGTTCAGAACCGCGATTCCTTCCGGCCGCAGCGTGGACTTGTCAAAGTCAAAATAAACGCCTTCCAGCGAAATCACAGCTTCAACTTCGCAGCCGTCGAGATCGACCACCGCACCCGGACGGGTGTTGGGGCACTTGTCGCGCTCGTTCGGCACGCCGTCACCATCCAGGTCAGGGTTGGGTGGGGGCGGAGGCGGAGCTGCAGGCGCTGCCGGAGCAGGAGGCGGTGCATCCACGCCGCCGAAGTCATAGCTCAGGCCAATGCTGTAGAAGAAATCCTGGAAGTGACCACGAGGCGCCAGGCTGTTGCCGTCATTGTCATTGCGCCAAATGGCCTGTGCGCGCACCGAGAAATGCTTGGCCAGCTGGCCCTGCAGGCCGAGACCTACGCTCAGCGCGGTATCGTCGCCTTCATCCAGAACACTGCGGTGTTTGGTACGGCCGATACCCGCGGCCAGGAATGGCCGGAAATTCCAGTCGGTAAAATAGTAGCGGCCCATCAGGCCGAGTGTGCTGAGCTTCCAGCTGTCGTAGGTGGCGCCGGGAACAGCCACATTGTAATCACGATATTCGGCGTCGAATTCGTCATATTCCAGGTCTACGCTGAAATTGTTGCCAAAGAATTTGCCCACACCTATGGACTGCCAGACATCTCCGTCATTGGTGTTACGTGCAGAATCAAGGCTGGCGCCGCCAATTGAATAAGTAACATGCCAGGGTTGATCGCCATCCGCCTGAAGCGCTGTGCTTCCAAACATCAGGGCAGCCGCGGTAAGCGCGACTAGGGGTTTCAAGGTTTTCACGCAACGCTCCTCCATACCAAATTAAGCCCACTCGGTGGGCCAAAACCACTTTATCGTTATGAATCGCCCGGCGTTGTGAGCAACGCGCAAGCCATCCTGCGCATATCATACGCAATTGCCGCGCAAAAGTTAACAATTCATTAATGAACAATATTTCGCCGAACGTGTCCGGCGCGCCAGGATTGCACCTGGCCTGGAGCCAACCGGAAGTCGCAGCCCCGCTTTATCGACCCTCGCCCTGCTGGCGCTGCTTCAGTTCGCGCCTTTCCTGCGCGTCCAGGCAAAGAGTGGCAATGGGGCGGGCTTCCAGACGATCGATGCCGATCTCTTCACCGGTTTCCTCGCAATAACCGTACTCGCCTTCCTCGATCCGGTTTAGTGCCTGGTCTATCTTGTTGATAAGTTTGCGATAACGGTCGCGGGTGCGAAGCTCGAGACTGTTTTCCGTTTCCCGGGTGGCGCGTTCCACTTCATCACCCACATCGCGTACTTCCTGCTGCAGGTTGCTGATGGTTTCACGCGATTCCTCCACCAGCTCATCGCGCCAGTTCACCAGCTTTTGCCGAAAATATTCGAGCTGCTCCGGGCTCATGTACGACTCTTTCTTGGATGGCTTGTAGTTCTTTTTCAATTTCACACGGGTATTCGTCATCGTGCTAACCTATTCCTTTCATTTGAAAACCGGAAAAACAATATAAGTATTTGTTTTTTCTGATTTTATCTTTGCCTGGACAGTGTGCCCGGACAAGAAAAATTGCAGTGTTATAGCTGAGTTTGCCGTTCACGGCAAGTGCCGGCTGCCCCAGGGGCAATTGAGGCGCCTTTTTACATGGAAAAATTGCTGCAGGCCCTGATTCGCGCGTACCAGCTGTTACTCAGTCCATTCCTCGGCAACCAGTGCCGTTTTACTCCCAGTTGCTCACATTACGCATCCGAGGCCATTTCCCGTTATGGAGCAGCCAAGGGCACGTGGCTGGCCATCAAACGGCTGGCACGCTGTCACCCCTTTTGTGATGGTGGCTATGATCCGGTCCCCTGATCTCCGGCTTCACTCAACAAAGGCGACATGGTTCGCGTTGTGGCTGGAGCCCGTTTGATGGGGTAAAGTTCCGCTCAGGGATCAATGGCCCTTAAGTAAATGGCCCGCTTGTACTGGACGGAGAAAAGGTACTTCACCATAAAGCGGCCAAGCGCCTGGAGTTTGACCGGCCTGCGAAGCGAAGCTGATCCGCCGGGACATCAATTGCCAATTGTTTTGAATCAACCCAATAAACACAGGAAGGAACCACACTATGGGATTTCTCGCCGGTAAACGCGCTCTGATTGTTGGAGTGGCCAGCAATCGCTCGATCGCATGGGGCATCGCCGAAGCCATGCA